>JAGQJP010000782.1 GCA_020430585.1 Myxococcales bacterium
ACTTGACGACCTGGGGTAGAAACATCTTCCCGGCGCCGAAAAGATCTCCGACGACGTTCATCCCGTCCATCAGCGGCCCTTCGATGATCAGGAGGGCCCGGGGATAGCGTTCGAGCGCCTCTTGTAGATCGGCCTCGAGGAATTCCGTGATCCCCTTGACCAGCGAGTGGGAGAGTCGACGTTCGAGACTCGCGGAACGCCACTCGTCGTCGACCTTTCGCTCGGCGCCCTTGACGTCTTTGAGGGACTCGGCGAACTCGATCAGCCGCTCGGTCGCGTCGGGTCGGCGGTTGAAGAGCACGTCCTCGACGCGCTCGAGCAGATCCTTCGGGATCTCCTCATAGATCATCAGCTGGCCGGCGTTGACGATCGCCATGTCGAGCCCGGCCGCGATGGCGTGATAGAGAAAGGCCGCGTGCATCGCCTCGCGCACGCGGTCGTTGCCGCGAAAACCGAAAGAGATGTTCGAGACGCCCCCCGAGCACTTCGCCCCCGGGCAGCGCTGCTTGATCAGCCGCACCGCCTCGATGAAATTCTTGGCGTACTCGTTGTGCTCCTCGATGCCCGTCCCGACCGTGAGAATGTTCGGATCGAAGATGATATCCTCGGCGGGGAAGCCGATCTCTTCGGTCAAGATGCGGAAGGCGCGCTCCGAGATCCGTACCTTGTCAGCGACCGTCGTCGCCTGGCCCTGCTCGTCGAAGGCCATCACCACGACGGCCGCGCCATAGCGGCGGATCAACCGCGCCTGTCGGCGGAAGGCGTCTTCTCCTTCTTTGAGGCTGATCGAGTTGACGATCCCCTTGCCCTGCACGCACTGCAACCCCGCCTCGATCACCGAGAAGCGGGAGCTGTCGATCATGATCGGCAGACGGGCGATGTCGGGCTCGGCGGCGATCAAGTTCAAAAATAGCCGCATCTCGGCTTCAGAATCCAAGAGCCCTTCGTCCATGTTGACATCGAGAATGTTCGCACCACCCTCGACTTGCTGCAATGCGACCTCGAGCGCTTTGTCGTAGCTCTTCTTCTTGATCAGCTTGGCGAACTTCTTCGAGCCCGTGACGTTCGTACGTTCGCCGATCAAGGTGAAGTTCGAGTCGGGGCGCAGGGTCAGCGCCTCCATTCCGCTGTAGCGGCTGAGCCGCGCAATCGTCGGGATCGGCCGGGGTGTGACGCCGCGCACCGCTTCGGCGATCGTCTGGATGTGCTCGGGCGTCGTGCCGCAGCAGCCGCCGACGATGTTGAGCCAGCCCTCGCGGGCAAACTCGCCGAGGTGGCGCGCCATCTCGTCGGGTGTCTCGTCGTACTCGCCGAACTCGTTGGGCAGCCCGGCGTTCGGATGACAGGAGATGCGCGTGTCGGCGATGCGAGAGAGCTCTTCGACGTACGGGCGCATGTCCGCGGGGCCAAGGGCACAATTGAGGCCGACGGCCAACAGCGGCATGTGGCTGATCGAGATCCAGAGCGCCTCGATCGTCTGGCCCGAGAGGATCCGTCCGCTGCGATCGGTGAGGGTCGCCGAGGCGATCACAGGGACGCGACGGCCCCGCTCGTCGAGCTCGGCGCTGATCGCGAAGAGCGCCGCCTTGAGGTTGAGGGTGTCGATGTTCGTCTCGGGCAGGAGCAGATCGACGCCTCCGTCGAGAAGTCCACGCACTTGCTCGCGAAAGGCGACGACGAGCTCATCGAAGGTCACGCCGCGATATGCCGGGTTGTTCACGTCGGGCGAGAGCGAGGCGGTCTTCGTCGTCGGGCCGATCGAGCCCGCGACGAAGCGAGGCCGCGTCGGATCCTTGGCGGTCCACTCGGCGGCGACCTCGCGGGCCAGGGACGCGGCGGCCCGATTGATCTCGTAGACCTGCGACTCGAGACCGTAGTCCGCCATCGAGACCGCGTTCCCATTGAAGGTGTTGGTCTCGATCACGTCGGCGCCGACGGCGAGAAATTTCTCGTGAATCTCGCGGATCAGGCGCGGTTGCGTGAGGCAGAGCAGGTCGTTGCAGCCCTTGAGCGTGTGCTCGTGGCGCGCGAACGCCGCCCCCCGATAGTCCTCCTCGGCGAGGCGGTAGCTCTGGATCATCGTGCCCATCGCCCCGTCGAGAACCATGATTCGGCGCTCGAGGAGCGCCTTGAGTTGTGTTTCCGTCGACATGACACAAACCATAGCGGAATTGCGCCTCGCGTCAACACAAACGTCATCCGATCGGCCCACATCCAGCGATCGAAGTCGCGCAGCGCGGCGCCGGGCGCGGACGACCGATAGCGCCACTTGACACGCTTTGACGCACCGCGTTAAATGGTTCCCGTCCGTGCGGTGGGACGTGCGCGGCGGAAGCGGAAGCTGTTGTTGGTTTTGTGGTTCTGAAATGGTATGCTTGCTCGACAAGCTTCGTCCCATTCGCACAGGACAATCGAACGCATGGCACCCCGACGGATTTACCAACGCATCGACGTACCTGCGGGCCTCGAGCTATTCGTCGTCTTCTTCTTCGACGACATGCCCTACATGGGGCAGATCATCAACTTCTCGATGAACGGCATGCAGGTCGTCCTCGATGAGCTCTTGCGGGGCATCGAGCCAGGTGTCGAGCTCGAGAACGTCCATGTCTCGACCCCCGACGGCAACGAGAAGCTTTCGCAGCTCAGCGTTCAGCGCGTCGACCTCGACGAAGAGCGCGGTGAGACCCGGCTCGGGCTGGCGATCGACTCGATCGACAACATGTCGCGCATCTGGGAGAGCATGCTCGCCGTCCAGGCCAAGCAGGCCGAGCCACGGCGGCGCAAGTTCGACTGGAGCGCGAGCGAGCGGGCCTTCCGGATCGAGCAGATTCCGCGCATCCCGGGCAAGGGTGAGTACACGCGCGAGGCGCAGAGCGAGCGGCTGAACTGGCTGCGCGAGCTGACGACCGACCCGCTGACGGCGATCGAGAACACGGTGATCGAGCCCGAGCTCGTCGTCGGAAACATCGAGAACTACATCGGCGCGGTCCAGATTCCCCTTGGCCTGGCGGGGCCTTGCCGCATCAACGGGTCTCACGCGACGGGGAACTACATCGCCCCGTTTGCCACGACTGAAGGGGCGCTCGTCGCCTCGGCCACTCGCGGGGCGAGGGCCTGCAGCCTCTCGGGCGGAATCACGACGCGGGTGATCGGCCAACGGATGCTTCGGGCGCCGCAATTCTTCTTCGAGAATCTGCAATCCGCCTTCGAGTTCGTCGACTTCGTGCGACAGAACGAGGAGGTGATTCGCAAAGAGATCGCCAAGGTCTCGCGGCGGGCTGAGCTGACGTCGATCGAGCCGTTCAACATCGGACGAATCGTTCACCTCCGCTTCTACTACTCGACGGGAGACGCGGCGGGGCAGAACATGACGTCGGTGACGACCTGGGCCGCCTGTCAATTCCTGCTCAAGGCTCTGCAAAAGACCCCCCGAATCAAGCTGCAACGGTACTTCATCGAAGGCAACATGTCGGGGGACAAGAAGGCGAACTTCCAGAACCTGATCCACGGTCGGGGCTTCCAGGTCACCGCCGAGACGATCGTGACCCACGAGGTGCTGCGCACGGTCTTGAACACGACGGTCGAGAAGATGGTCGCGGGCCAGTACGGCTCACAGGTCGGCGCGACGCAGATCGGGATGATCGGCTACAACATCAACTTCGCCAACGTGATCGCCGCGATCTTCACCGCCACCGGGCAGGACATCGCCTGCGTCCACGAGTCGTCGATCGGGCAGTTCTTCATCGAACCCTACCCGCAGGGGCTCTACGTCGCGGTGCACCTACCGTCGCTGGTGATCGGCACCGTCGGCGGCGGCACGCGCCTGCCGACGCAGTACGAATGCCTCGAGATCATGAACTGCGCCGGCGCTCAGCGCGCGCCAAAGCTGGCCGAGATCATCGCCGCCTTCTGCCTCTCCCTCGACCTCTCGACGGGCGCGGCGATCACCGCCGACCAGTTCGTCCAGGCCCACGACAAGCTCGGCCGAAATCGTCCGACGAGCTATTTTGCACTCGAGTCCCTCGACAGCGCCTACTTCTCGAAGGTGATGCGCCGCCCGGTCAAGCGGGTCGAGCCCATCGAGGCGGCGGGCGAGTCGGGGATCCTGACCAAGATGGCGGTCCACGAGAAGAAAAAGCCCGTCGGCATCTACGCCTTCGGCCTCGACTACGAGGGCGGCGGTCGACAGAGCGTGGTGGTCAAGCTCAAGCCCCTCGACCGCGAAGTGATCGAGATCGGCGCCAACATCGCCCAGCTCTCGGGCGACCAGGGGCTGATTCGGCTCTACTACAAGAGCAAGCAGGCCCTCGACTTCGCAGGCTGCCACCTGCGGGAGCTCGAGGTCTTCGGCCATCCCCACCGCCTGCTCGCCAAGTTTCGGCCGAAGGTCTTTCACACCGAGGTCGATCCGAGCCGCGAGCTCTACATGTTGGTGATGGAGGACCTCTCGGGCTGTGAGAATTTCAACAGCGTCGAGAATCCCGAGCTCTGGAGCAAGGGCCAGGTGCTCGGCGTGATGAAGAATCTCGCCGAGATGCACAGCGCCTTCTACGGCCGCGTCGAGCGGATCGAGGATATCCCATCGCTGAGGGTTTGGGACCGCGCGAGAATGCTCGAGACGACGCCGTTTTTCCAAAAGCTCCTCGAACAGAACAATCAGGTCTTTCCCGCGCTCTACGACAACGATCTCTACCGCTCGATGAGCGAGCGCCTCAAGCGCGTGAGCGAGGACTGGATGTTCGTCGATCAACACCCGAAAACGCTGGTCCACAATGACTGCAATCTGCGGAACGCCTGCCTGCGAAACGGAGAGCTCTGTCTGTTCGACTGGGAGCTCGCCTGTATTCACGTGCCCCAGCGCGACGTCGTCGAGTTTCTGTGCTACGTCACGGGTGATACGATCAGCCGAGACGACTGGCTCGACGCGCTCGAGACGCACCGACAGGCGCTCGAGACCTACAGCGGGCAGCCCGTCGATCCCGATCTCTACCTGCGCGTCGCCGACCTGATGATCGACGATCTATTGCACAACCGGCTAGCGGTCAGCCTCTCGGCCCACGAGTACCGACCGATGCCCTTCATCGAGCGCGTGATCAAGACCGCGCGTCTGTTCCGCGAATTCGAAGCCTGAACGGAGGGCGCGTGAAGTCGCTGTTCGACGGCCTGCACCGTCATCGATTGCTGGTCTTCCTCTTGCTACTCGCGGCAGCGGGGGCGTGCAGCCTCGGGCTCAAGGCCGCGTTCGTGACGAACAACTCCCTCGAGATCTGGTTCGTCGACAGCGATCCGAGCTTGAAGGCGTATCGCGAGTCGCTCAAGACCTTCGGAAACGACGAGGTGGTCTCGATCTACGTCGAGCCAAAGGCGGGAATCCTCGCGCCCAAGACGATCGAGCTCGTGCGCCGCTTCTCCGACGCGGCGGAGCGGATGCCCTTCGTCGAACGGGTCTACTCGCTGACCACGGTCAAGGACTTCACCCTGCAAAAGACCAAGGACCCCGAGGACGGCAGCGTCGACGAGGAGCTACGGGTGGTCAAGCTCGTGCCGAACCGCGCGCTGACGCTCGTCGAGCGCGACGCGATCCGCGAGAAGCTGCGCCACGATCCGATCTACGCGGGCTGGATCGCCTCGAAGAAGCTCTCCGGCCTGATGCTCACGGTGCAGTTCAAGACGCTGCCCGACATCGACAAAAAGCGCGCCGAATTCAACGAGACGGTGTTGAAGCTCGCCCGCGAGACCTTCGACCGCGCGGGGATCGAGTCCCACGCCGCCGGGATTCAGCTGGTCTACACCGAGCTCAACAAGGCGACGGACAAAGACGTCGCCACCTTCGCGGGGTTGGGCTATCTCGTGATCTTCGTCTTGTTGGTCGTGATCCTGCGCTCGCTCTGGGCGCTCGCACTGAGCCTCACCGTCATCGCCGTGACCGTCGTCTTGACGATGGGGATCTTCGGACTGACGGGGCATCAGACGAACGTGATGACCTTGGTGCTGCCGACGCTGGTGATCATCGTCTCGATCGCCGATTCCGTGCACCTGATCCAGCACTTTCGCAAGGCCCTCGCAACCGCGCCGAATCTCGATCGTGCCGCGCGTGCCGCGATCTCGCCCAGGGCGATGGCCGAGATGGCCTGGCCCTGCTTTCTCACCTCGGCGACGACCTTTGTCGGCTTCCTCTCCCTCTGCATCAGCGAGATGCGCCTGCTGCGCGAGCTAGGTCTCTTCGCCGCGATCGGCGTGCTCTTCGCCTTCGTGGTGACCTTCATCGTCGCTGCCTTCCTCTTCCCGATCCTGCCGCTCAAGCCGATCGACGTCGAAAATGGCCTCGCCGACCGCATCGTCGCCCGCCTCTTGCGCACCTGTCGGCGCTGGGTCCGCGAGCGACCCGCGGTGATCCTGATCGTCTTCGGCTCGGTCAGCGCCGTGCTCGTCGTCGGCGTGCTGCGCCTCGAGGCGAACATCTATACCCTCGGCTTCTTTCCCGAGTCCGCAAAGGTGCGGCGCGACGATCGGGTGATCAACGAGCGCTTCGGGCCCTATCAGCCACTCGAGTTCACGGTCGAGGCGAAACAGAAGAAAAACGGCGCGATCACCCCCGAGTTCCTGGCGACGCTAGCACGGTGGCAGAAGACGTCGCGGAGCCTCGAGGGGATCGGAGAATCCTTCTCGATCGCTCAGATCCTGCAGAAGCTGAACCGCGTCAACACGAAGAAAGACGAGCTTCCGCGTTCGATGGCGCTCGCCTCGCAGCTCCTCGACACGATGGGAGACCGCGACGTCACCGACCCCTACCTCGAGCCCGTGGGGCGCTCGACGGCGCGGGTGATCTTCAAGACGCGCCTGAGCACGGGCAACGACGCGCGCAAGACGATCGCAGCGCTCTACGAGATGGGGCGCAACCTCTTCGGCGATCGGGCGACGATCAAGAGCGTCGGCTACTGGCCGCTCTACGCGCGCCTGGTGCAATATGCGCGGAGCAGCCAGGTCGAAGGCTTCGGCCTCTCGTTCGCGGTGATCTTCGCGGTATTCTTTCTGCTCTTCCGCAGCGTCAAGCTCTCGGTCTTCGCGATCATCCCGAACATCGTCCCCGTGCTGCTCGCCCTCGGGTTGATGGGATTTCGCGGGATCTTTCTCGACATGGGCACGGTCTCGATCGCTTCGATCGTGATCTGCATCGCGGTGGACGACACGATCCACCTGACCTACCAGATCCGGCGCCGCTTCGAGAGCGGAGGTGACGCGGCGACGGTGGTCGACGACGCCCTCGGCTCGATCGGCTTCGCCCTGTTCGCGACGACGCTGATCCTGGTCTTCGGCTTTCTCGTCTTCGCCTTCGCGCAGATCAGCACGATCCGCTACTTCGGCACCTACCTGGCGATCGCGGTCGCTGGCGCGCTGGCGGCGGATCTCTTGCTCTACCCCGTGTTGGTCGTGCTCTCGCACCGAAAGAGGAGCTGATGCGCGCGCTGCTGGTCACCTCCGAGCTGACCTACATCCCCGAGAACTACGTGCCCCTCTTCGACGAGGTGCTCGAGGGCGCCGGTGAGCACGTGGTCGGCCTGATGCTCCTCGATGTGGTCTCGCCCGCGCTGGCCAAAACGATCGCCGGCCTGTTCGCGATGGGCGCCCCGCGGATCGCGAGCACGCTGACGAGAAACCTCGTCGAGCTCCCTCGCGCACGGCGAGAGCGACTCTTTGCGCGCCGCGGGCTGCACGTGCTGCGCGCCCAGACGATGAACGACCCCTGGGTGATCGAGTGGCTCCTGCGCGAGCGGATCGACCTGGTCGTCAATCTGCGCACGCGCTGCATCTACCGTAAACGCGTGCTCGCCGCCCCCAGGCTGGGATGCATCAATCTTCATCATGGGATGTTGCCGCGATATCGTGGTACGATGTGTGACCTGTGGGCGCTGGCGGACCGCCGACCCGCGGGTTTCTCGATCCATCGGATGACGCGCAAGGTCGACGACGGTGAGCTGCTCTGTGTCGAAGAGACGAGCCCGGGCGGCGAGCGTGACTATCTCGCCCACTTGACGCGTGCGAGCCGCGTCGAGGGGCGCGCCGTCGCCCGCGTGCTGCAGCGGATCGCCACCGACGACGCGATCGTCGGCGAACCGAACCGCTGCGACAATCCGATCTACACCCAGACCCCGCAGACCTTCGCCGAGATTCGCGCGCTGCGGGCGAAGGGACTGCGCCTCTGAGCGGTTGGCGCTGCGAACGAAAGGACTGCATCGATGAGTGATCTTCTGGTCTGTTTTCACGGCTCTCCGGGCCTGCCCGACGAGTTCGAAGGGCTCGCCGAGTCGTTGCCCGGTGTCGAGGTCCGCGCCGTCGTGCGCTACGGATATCCGTCGTTTCGCCAGTACCCGCGCCAGGGAGACCTCGACGAGCGCTGCATCGTCGTGGGCTACTCCTTCGGCTGCGTCGCGGCGTTGAAAGCGGCGGCCTATCGACCGAAGAACGTCGAGGCGGCGATCCTGATCGCGCCCTACCTCTTCGTCGAACGTCCGCTTGGCGCGCTCAAGCGCGCGCTCCTCGCCACCCCGGGGATCTCGACGCTGCTCCTGCGCAGCGCCGGGCCGAAGGCGATCGCCGAGATGCTCACCAAGTCGTCGCATCCACAGCCCGTGCCCGCCGACTACCAGCGCGTGAGCGATCGCCTGAGCCGCCCCGAGGTGCTGCACCGCTCGATGGTCGAGAAGGACCATCACGACACGCCGACGGACGCCAATCTACGGCAATTGCGGATCAACGAGGTGCCGATCGTGGCGATCTGGGGCGCCGAGGACCAGACGTCGAGCGAAGCGGCTCAGATCGAGCCGATCCGCCCCTATCTCACCGAAGAGCACCGCCTCGAGGCGGCGGGGCACGCCCTGGTCTGGACCCACGTGCCCGCCATCGCGGCGATCGTCAAGGGCTTCATCGAAACCAATGGAACGGGAGCGGCGACATGACGCGAATCGGATACCACCCGGGCACGCACCTTCAGAACAACGTGACCCAATTCCTCGAACGCCACCTCGCGCGGGACGCCGCGCAGGTCGCCTTGAGCTGGGTCGACCCGCAGGCGATGCGGAGCTGGGGCTTCGATCCCGCCACCGAGCTGCCGCACCTGTCGGTGACGATGGAGCGCTTTTGCGGCGACATCGCCCGCACCGCCGCGGGGATGACAGAGCTCGGGCTGCAAAAGGGCGATCGGGCGATCCTCTTCGTGCCGATGTCTCTCGAGCTCTACACCGCGATGTTCGCCCTCGTGCGGATCGGCGCGATCCCCGTCTTTCTCGACTCCTGGGCGCGGCGCGGGCATCTGGGCGTCTCGGCGCGCTGCGTGGAGCCGAAGGCGATGATCAGCTTCCAGGGCGCCTTCCAGCTCGTGGGCGGCGTCCCGGAGCTGGCGGAGATCCCGATCAAGATCGCCGTCGGCCCGACGACGATGGCCTTCAGCGGGCGGATCGAAGAGCTGCGCGAGACGCCGCGGATGGCCCCGATCGAACCGGTCGAGCAGGAGCACACGGCGCTCGTGACCTTCACCACGGGCTCTTCGGGCGAGCCCAAGGGCGCCAACCGGACGCACCGCTTCCTCGCGGCGCAGCACTACGCCCTGGACGAGTGCCTGCCCTACACGATCCGCGACATCGATCTGCCAGCGTTTCCGATCTTTTCGCTGAACAACATCGCCAGCGGCGTGACCACGGTGATCCCCGCCGTCGATCTCGGGGCGCCGAAGAAGAACGACGCCCTGATCCTCTACGCCCAGCTCGTCTCGGCCAAGGCGACCTGCACCACGCTCTCGCCCTCGATGCTCAACGGGATCTCGGCGTACTGCATCGAGCAAGGATTGAAGCTGGGCGGGTTGCGTCGCGTGGTCACGGGCGGAGCCCCAGTCAGCCGAGACAACCTCGTCGACTTCACCAAGATCGCGCCCAACGCCGAGGTCTGGGTGCTCTACGGATCGACGGAGGTCGAGCCGATGGCCCACATCGAGGCCCAGGAGATGATCAACTTCCGCTCCCGCGAGGCCGACGACCCGGAGTGGGTCGACAACGGCGTCAACGTCGGCCACTTCGCCGACGGGCTGCGCCACCGCTTCATCCAGATCCGCAAGGGCCCCGTGATGATCCGCTCAGAGGTCGACTGGGAGGACCTCGAGGTCGGGCCTGGCGAGGTCGGCGAGCTGATCGTCTGCGGGGAGCACGTCTGCCGCGACTACTACAACAATACCGAGGCCTTCCGCCGGGCAAAGATCGTCGACGAGGCGGGCGACGTCTGGCACCGCACGGGCGATCTGGCCCGCCTCGACGAGCAGGGGAACCTCTGGATGGTCGGACGGGTGCACAACGCGATCAACCGCGCGGGACACTACGAGTTTCCCGTTCGCGCCGAGGTCGTGATGAAGAAGCTGCCCTTCGTCAAGCAGTGCGCCTACCTCGGGCTGCACCACGCAGAGCTAGGCGAAGAGACCTGCTGCGCCGTCGTCGCCCACCCCAACGCCCCGTCGGTCGAGGGGATGGAAGCCGAAGTGCGGCGGATCATGGCCAAAAACGGGATCGTCGTCGACCGCGTCGTCTTTCCGCTCGAGATTCCCATGGACGCGCGCCACCACTCGAAGGTCGAATACGACCTCCTGCGCGAGCAGCTCGTCGCGCAGGGCCTCGTCGGCTGAGGGGCCACGGTGACCGAGACGAGCGAGAGAACGCTACCCCTGCCGACGGGGCGAGTGGCCCGCTGGCTGCAGTTCGCCAAGGAGCGCTTCGATCCACTGTCGCATCTGTTGATGATCGGGCTCTTCTTTTGGGTCCACCAGATCCTGGCCCAGCGCCTCGCTCGTGGCGACGCTTGGAGAAGCGGCCTGCTGCTCGTCGGCACCCTCGCCTTCTTCTTCAAGTTGCGACTCTACGACGAAATCAAGGATTTCGAGACCGACAGCGCGCTCAATCCATCGAGGCCGCTGGTGCGAGGGCTGTTGGCCCATCGCGATCTGCATCGCGGGATCGTCGGCTGCATTGCGATCGAGCTGGTCACCTTCGGCCTCTCGGGGTCGGCCGCGCTGCTCTCGATCGTCTGGGCGATCGGCTACTCGCTCTTGATGTATCGCGAGTTCTTCATCGGCCGCTGGATTCGGCCCCACCTGACGACGTACGCCGTCAGCCACACCGTCGTCAGCGTCTGGCTTTCGTTGGCGCTCTTTGTCGCCTTGACGGCGCGGCCGGTCTGGGAGCTTCCGCGGGGGCTGCTGTTGTTCTCACTGGGCAACTGGTGCCTCTTCAACATCTTCGAGTTCGGGCGCAAGACCTTTACCAGCGCCGAGGAACGCGAGGGCGTCGAATCCTACTCGAAGATCTTCGGCCGAACGGGCGCCGTCCTGCTGCTGTTGGTGATGGGGGCCGCTTCGTCCTATCTCCTCAGCGGCCTCGACGAGGCGACGAGCGGGCGGCTGTTCTGGGCCATCGGTGGCGTGCTGGGGGCGATCGCGATCACGGGCTCGCTCTATGCGATCAGAGACTGCGCTGGTGGGATCTATCGCGCCGCTTCGTCGCTCTACATCGTCCTGGTTTACGCGACCCTGTTGATTTTTCACTACGCCGCATGGTGAACGAGCGCCACATGACGAGGAGTCCCCGATGTTGGTGACACGCGAGAGTACCCCGGCCTTCGCTCGACGCGAGGCGGGTGGCAAAGGCTACAACCTCTATCTGCTGAGCCGCGAGGGCCTCCCCGTGCCGAAGTGGGTCGTGCTCGGAAAGCGGTACTTCGCTCGATTCGTCGCCGCGACGGGGATCGAGACGACGATCCGCGCGATTCTCGACGAGACCCTAGCGGACGACCGCTTCGCCGAAGCGGAACGTCGGATCCGCGAGGCGATCGTCGAAGCCGATCTCCCGGGCGAGGTGCGCGAGGCGGCATGCCGCGCCTATCGTGGGCTCGACGCGCCCTCGATCGCCGTCCGCTCGTCCGCGGTGGGCGAAGATTCGGCGCAGCACTCCTTTGCGGGCCAGCTCTCCAGCTTCCTCTACGTCGAGTCGGAGGCGGACGCGCTGCGCTACCTCAAGGAGTGCTGGGCCTCGGCCTACTCCGGGCGAGGGCTGGCGTATCGGCTGCAGCAAGGGATCGATCTGGGCCAGCCGATCGAAGTCGCCGTGGTGTTCCAGGAGATGGTCGACGCCGAGAAAGCGGGCGTGCTCTTCACCATCGACCCGATCACCCAAGATCCGACTCGGGCGACGATCAACGCCGTCTACGGGGTGGGCGAGGGGCTCGTCTCGGGGAAGCTCGACGCCGACACGTACGTCATCGCCAAATCGAACGGAGACCTCCTCGAGAGCGAGATCGTCGAGAAGACGACGCGCCTCGAGCGCCGCGCCTCGGGCGAGCTCGCCGAGGTGGAGGTCGCCGTGGAACACCAGACGACGCCCGCGCTGAGCTCCGCCGAGCTGCGTCGGCTCGCCGCGCTGGCGCGCCAGATCGAGGGCTTCTACCGCTGGCCCCAAGACGTCGAGTGGGCCTTCCGTGACGGCGCGTTCTACATCGTCCAGTCGCGCCCCGTGACGACGCTGGACAAGGCGTTCCAGGGGCTACTCTACATCTGGGACAACTCGAACATCATCGAGAGCTACGGCGGGATCACCCTCCCGCTGACCTTTGGCTTCGCCCACTTCGTCTACCACCAGGTCTACATCCAACTCTGCGAGATCCTGCTGATCCCCCACAGCGAGATCCGCAACATGGATTTCTTGCGCAACATGCTCGGCAGCTTCTACGGCCGCGTCTACTACAACCTCTTGAATTGGTACAAGCTGATCTCGATCCTCCCGGGCTTCCGCTACAACCGCGGCTTCATGGAGACGATGATGGGGACCTCCGAGTCCCTCGCAGACGAGATCGCCGACCGGATCAAGCCCCCCGCCTCGCAGGAGACCGTCGAATCGAAGCTGCGCCGCGCCGTCTCGGGGGTGAAGTTCGCCTACTTCCACTTCACGATCCAGACGATGGTCGACGACTTCATGCGCTACTTCCACCGCGTCTGGGACGAGTACCGCCACAAGCCGTACGAGCGGATGCCTGCGGACGAGATCTACCGCAATTACCAGGAGCTCGAGGAGAAGCTGTTGCGCCGCTGGCACGCGCCGATCGTCAACGATTTCCTGACGATGGTGCACTTCGGCCTGCTCAAGAAGCTCACCGGCCAGTGGCTCGCCGACGCGGGCGACACGCTGCACAACGACCTGCTCTGCGGCGAAGGCAACCTCGAGAGCGCCGAGCCTACCAAAGAGCTGATGCGCATGGCGGCAGAGGTCGATCGCGATCCGCCGCTTCGCCGGCTGCTCCTGGAGACCGCCGCCGAGGACTGCATGGAGGCGCTAGCCCAGTCTCCCCACTCTGCGTTTCGCCAGCGCGTCGGTCGCTACATCGACCGCTTCGGCTTCCGCTGCATGAGCGAGATGAAGCTCGAGCAAAAAGACCTGCACCAAGATCCTTCGTTTCTCTTCGTCTGTCTGAAGAACTACTTGCGCGGCGGGCAGACCGATCTCGAAGCCTACGAATCGCGCGAGAAAGAGATTCGGCGGGCCGCCGAGGAGAAGGTGCGCCAGACCCTCGGTGGCGTTAGACGCTGGGTCTACTTCTGGTCCCTCGAGCACGCCCGCAAGGCGGTGAAGAACCGCGAGAACACGCGCTTCTGTCGCACGCGGATCTACGGCGTCGTGCGGGCGATGTTCTACGGCATCGGCAACGACTACACCGCACGGGGAATCATCTCGCGCCCCGAGGAGATCTTCTACCTGACGCTCCACGAGCTCAAGGGCTCACTCGAAGGGACCTGTCCCGCTCAGAACCTCGCCGAGCTGATCGAGGCGCGCAAGCGCGAGTACGAGCGCTACCAAGAGCGCGAGCCAGCACCGCGCTTCCTCACCCGCGGCCCGGTCTACTGGCAGAACCAGCATTTTCCCGCCGCCGACGACGGCAGCGAGCTCGGCGAGGTCCCCGAGGGCTGCCTCAAGGGGCTCGGCTGCTGCCCGGGGATCGTCGAGGGCACGGTCAAGGTCGTCCTCTCGCCGAGCGACGATCTCGAGCTCAACGGAGAGATCCTCGTCACCTGGCGCACCGATCCGGGCTGGATCCCGCTCTATCCCTCGGCCAGCGCGCTCCTCGTCGAGCGTGGCGGGCTGCTCTCGCACTCGGCGATCGTGGCGCGCGAGATGGGACTGCCCACGATCGTCGGCGTGAAGAACCTGACCCAGACCCTCGAGAGCGGGATGCGCGTGCGGATCAACGGGGAGAGCGGGCTGATCGAGATCCTCGAGGACGAAGCCGCGCCTCGAGCGCAGCCGATCGATCCTCGAGGCGTGAGCACGCCTTGAGCGTGCCGGGTCGATCCTCGGGGCCATTGCGCGCTTCGATCGCCCACCGCAGTTGCATTCTTCGACGGCCCTGCTATACTGCGGGTTCTTTTCGCCAGCGACGGCGAGAGTAGACAAAGAGATTCATAGCTTAGGAGAACAAACGCATGAAACTATTCCTCACCCTGATTACAGCGATGCTGTTCACGTTCGGCGCCTTTTCGGTCGCGTCTGCCTGTGGTGGCAAGAAGCAAGCCGAAGTGAAGACGACGAAGGTCTCGCATTGCGACAAGTGCAAGGGCGACTGCAAAGGCAAACAGTGCGATCACAAGAAGCACTCGACGTGCGACAAGCACAGCGGCAAGAACCCGAACGCCAAGTGCACCTGCAAGAAAGATTCGAAGAAGAGCTAGGCTGAGCCAACAGCGATTCATGAGGCGCCTCGCGAGGCGCCTTTTTTTTTCCCAACCCGATCATTTTTCGGCGGCCCATCCGCCATGAACCCAATTACCTAAATAATTTTAGCGAGTTGGATGCACTCATTTTTTTGTGAATATTTCGCGGTACGGGCTGTCTAAATGCGCAGAACAAACGATTTACCCCCCGGGGAGTGTTCGGGAAGGGGCCCGGCTCTACGGGGGTATCAAGGAGTGAGGAAATGAAGAAGCTGCTTTACATGATCGCCATCCTGTTCGCGCTGTCGTCCGTGTCGGCCGTCACCGCGTTCGCGGCGGACAAGAAACCGAAGAAGACCAAGGTCAAGAAGACCAAGAAAAAGAAAGTCGTGAAGAAGAAGGCGCCCAAGAAAAAGAAAGTCGTCAAGAAGAAAAAAACGACCAAGAAAAAGAAAGTCGTCAAGAAGAAAAAAACCAAGAAGACCAAGAAAAAGGGCTGAGCCGACAGCGGACAGCAGCCCGTCTCGATAGAGGCAGGTTCGTTTGAAAGGAGAGCAACATTGCTCTCCTTTTTTTTTGCCCGAAATGCCGACGAGTGCCCGTTTCCCCTCGGCGGCGTCTCCGTCGGCGCGTTCGGTCGGTCCAGGACGGCCTCGAGGAGTCCGGGAATCAGGGAAAGTCGACCGAGAACCCCACGGTTGGCGCGGCAAAGAAGATCGAGACCCCGCTGAAGAGCTCGGTCAGCAGCGAACCGAGCAGCTCGAGGTGGATGTGATAGCGGCGGGCGATCGTGAAGACCGCGCCGAGTGCCGCGCTATGGTACGCGGCGTTGAGAAATCTCCCCTCGGGCGAGAGCGACCAGGATGAGCGCAGCCCGAGATAGATCGAGTGGGAACCGACGGCGAACGAGCCGACGAGGGCGAGGTTCGGCGAGATGTGAAAGGCGCCCGCCGACGAGTGGGTCTGTGCGCCGAGGCCGACGCCCGGCACGATCTCGAGGCTGAAGATGCGCCCGCGATAGGGCGTCACCCGCAGGGCGAGGTTCCCCCCAGCGACGGCGAAGGTCATGTAGAACGCCGAGATGTCGAGGGCCAGGCGGTCGATCAGCCCGTAGCGAAACCAAAGATTCGCCACGGCCCAGCCGCTCGGGAGCGCCGCACCTCCGCTCACGCCGAGCTCGGATTGGCCCTTCTTCAGCGGGCGCACGGGCGGATTGAAGCTGAGGCGCCCCGGGCCGCCGATGGTGCATCCCGCCAGGGCCATCGCGCTCAGCCCGAGCCCCAAGACGAAGAGCCGAATCGCTCGCATCGCCAACGTCCTCTCGATCTGTGATCCCCGTTCATGATGCACGTCGACGATTGACAGGGCAAGTCCGATTCGATGACAATGAGCCAAGAGGAGACAGCATGACCGCGCCGCTGATCCAGACCGAGGGCCTGACCCGACACTTTGGGGACCGCGTCGCCGTCGACTCGGTCGACCTCGAGCTCTACTCTGGTGAAATTTTTGGCTTTCTCGGCCCGAACGGGGCCGGGAAGACGACGACGATCCGGATGCTCTCGGCGATGATCGCGCCGACCTCGGGTCGGGTCGTCGTCGATGGCGTCGAGCTCGGACGCGACAATGACGCGATCCGGGGCAAGATCGGGCTGCTCACCGAAGCGCCCGGCCACTATCCGAAGTTGACGGCCCTCGAAAACCTGACACTCTACTCCGAGCTTCACGAGCTCTCCGATGGCGACGCGCGCATGGAAGAGCTGCTCAAGCTGGTCGGCCTCTGGGATCGGCGCGACGACGCGACGGTGACCTACTCGAAGGGGATGCAGCAGAAGCTCGCGATCGCCCGCACCTTGCTGCATCGGCCGAAGATCCTGTTCCTCGACGAGCCGACCTCCGGTCTCGATCCTCAAGCCTCGAAGATGGTTCGCGATCTCGTCGATTCGCTGCGCGACCACGGCCAGCTGATCGTGCTCTGCACCCACAACCTCGACGAGGCGAGCCGACTCTGCGACCGCGTAGGAATCTTCAAGCAGCGCCTCCTGCGAATCGACAAGCCCGAGCACCTACAGCGCGATGCGATGGGGCGGCGGGTCAAGATCACCTGTGGCGCGCCACCGAGCGAAGCGGTGTTGGCCCGCGTACGCGAGCTCTTTCCCGGGCGGGCCTTCATCGTCGACGGAAACGAGCTGGAAGCCGACCTGGACGATCTGGATCGCGATTCGCCAGTGTTGGTCAAACACCTGGTCGAGGACGACGTCGCCGTGGTCTTCGTCGAGCCCCTCGAGAAATCCCTCGAGGCGGTCTACCTCGAGCTGGTCGGCGATCCGACGGGGGAGTGATGTTCAACCGACGTGTCCGAGCGCTGATCCGCCGCGAAATCCTCGAGCTCAAACGCAACCCGATGGTCCTGGTGACGATGTTGATCGTGCCCCTCGCCTTCGCGGCGATGACGATCTGGATCTGCTACATCGCCGTCTCGACCCCCGAGTCGAAACAGAAGGATCTCGCCCGCTTCGTGCCGCCGCCCGAGCTCGCGATGTACGGGAAACGCGGCGCCTTCGCGATCCTGATGAACGACCAGTTCATGTTCTACTTCTTGATGGTGCCGATGCTGCTCCCCGGGATCGCTGCGTCGTACAGCATCGCGGGTGAGAAGCAGACGCGCAGCCTCGAGCCGCTGCTCTCGACGCCGGTGACGACACGTGAGCTGCTGCTCGGCAAATCCCTCGGTTCGTTCTTGCCCGCCGTCGCGATCGCCAGCGCGTCGTACGTGATCACGGGGGTCGGCCTGGCC
>JAGQJP010000088.1 GCA_020430585.1 Myxococcales bacterium
CTGTTAACGCGACCTCTGGGCGAAGCGGAGGATCGCCGATCGGATGGTTCTCGCCAAGCTCCTCGGGCCGCCGAGCCGCCTCAGCGGAGACTCGAGTGCGCTTCTGGCGCGAACCCGCGAGCGGCTGTTGGAGAAGCTCGACCGCCTCGAAGCGGGTCCCGCCGCCTTCTGGTCCGCCGTCTTGCTCGGCCGCCGCGACGGTCTCTCCGATCGCGACCGGGCCGCCTTCGCCCGGACCGGCACCGCTCATCTGCTGGCGATCTCCGGGCTGCATCTCGGCCTCGTCGCCAGCTGGCTCTTCGTGCTGCTGCGGCTGCTCTTCGGCCTCGGCCGACGATTTGCGGAACGCGTTCCGCCGGCGCGCTCGGCAGCGCTGCTGACCCTGCCGATCGTCTGGTGCTATGCGCTACTTTCGGGGCTGCAGCCTTCGACCTTGCGAGCGGCGCTGATGATCTCACTCTACCTCGGCGCGCTGCTCCTCGGACGCCGACCGAGCGGCGTGCAATCTCTCTCCTTCGCCGTAATCACTTCGCTCGTCAGCGAGCCGCTCCTGGTGCAGAGCGTCGCCTTTCAGCTCAGCGTCGTCGCCGTCGCCGCGCTGCTATACGGTGCCTCGAACGCGAACCGAGAGCGCAGGGGCGTCGGCTCGATGGGCGATGGCGGCGGCTGGGCGCGCTGGCGCCGCGTCGCGATGACCTCACTGCGCGCCTCGAGCGCCGCGTCACTGGGTACGCTGCCGATCGCCTGGTTCACGTTCTATCGCCTCACCCCGGTGGCACCGTTGGACAATCTGCTGGCGATCCCGATGGTCAGCTTGCTGCTGATGCCGCTGGGGATGCTCTGGTTGCTCGTCGCGCTGCTCCCCTTCGGGCTCGAGCGCTACTTGACGACACCGATGAATCTGGGCAGCGACGCCCTCAACGCGCTGATCCGGGGGCTCGATCGTCTGCCGCTCTCCTGGCCGACGCGAGCGCCGAGCCTCGCCTCGTTGGTCGCACTCTCGGTGAGTTGTCTGGCAGCGATCGCCCTGCTCCGAGGGACGAGCACCACCCCGAGGCGCCTGCGACTCGTCGTCGCCCTCGGCCTGCTCACCACCACGGCCGTCCACTGCTGGCCGACGCTCGAGTCCCTCGTACGCCCGCGCCTGCGGGTCACCGCTCTCGCCGTCGGCCAGGGCGATGCGCTGCTCGTCGAGTTTCCCGACGGACGAACGATGTTGATCGATGGCGGGGGCGCCTATCGCCGCGCCTCTGACCCAGGTCGGCGCGTGATCCTCCCCTTTCTGCGCTACCGCGGGATCCGCCGGATCGATATCCTCGTCCTCTCGCACCGCGACTGGGACCACCTCGGCGGTCTGTTCGCCGTCGCCGAGAATCTGCCGGTCGGCGAGCTCTGGTTCAACGGACGCAACACGACGAGCCCCGGGTTGCGGCGCTTTCTTCGGCTGCTGCGCGCCCGAGGGGTAGCGATCAAGGTGATGCTCCCCGACAGCGCAACGGGCTCCGGGACGCGGCGCTCGCGGGAGATCGCCGGCGTGAAGGTCCAGCTGCTGCAGCCCCGTGAGGGTGACCAGCTCTCGGGCCCGAACTCGCTCTCGCTGACCCTGCGCCTGGTCTTTGGCCGCGTCTCGTTCCTCTTTCCCGGCGACATCGAGCGTGACGGCGAGGAGCTGCTCTTGGCGCGCCACCCGACGCTGCGGGCGTCGGTCCTCAAGGTGCCGCATCACGGGAGCAACACCTCGTCGCACCGACGCTTTCTCGAACAGATCAAGCCTCGGATCGCCCTGTTTTGCGTCGGCCGGGGCAATCGCTTCGGCTTCCCGCGGCCCGAGATTTGGCGGCGCTATGGGCGGATCGGGGCACGACGAATGCGCACGGACCGAGACGGAGCGATCGTCGTCACGACCGACGGCGAACGGATAAAACTCGATTGGTTTCGACGAGATCGCGTGGTACGATACCCTGCGCTCTGGAACCCCAACGCTGAGCGGAGCGATCATGGGCATTGAAATCACCGTCACCGCACACTCGCAGTCGCCCACCGACTATCAATACTATTTCAACAAGACCGTGGTGACGATCGGTGCGGCCGAGCGCGCCGACATCCAACTCCCGGGTAAGATGCTCGCGCCCCGACAGCTCGAGTTCGTCGACCGCAACGACAGCTGGAGCGTCGCGCTGCTCTCGGGCACGATCGGCGACGCGATGCTCAACGGAGAGCCGCTGCCGCTCAACGCCACGCGCCTGCTCAAAGACGGCGACCAGCTGACGCTCTACCACTATCGGATGCAGGTTCGTTTTCCCGAGGAGACGCGCCTCGAGACCACGCCGCAGAACACGAGCGAGATGGCGCGGCTGATGGCGAGCGAGGTCGTCGAGATCTTCGGCGCCCTCAAGGAGCATCCGAGCTTCATCGTCAGCAAGGGGCCGCAGAAGGGGTTGCGCTACCAATTTCTGCCATCGATGGCGCGCGCCTTCATCGGCCGCAGCCCGAGTTGCGAGTTCTTCATCAACGACGCCAACATCTCGCGCGAGCACGCCGTCGTGCGGCGCGACGGCGATCGCCTGCTGATCGAGGATCTCGACAGCCGCAACGGGCTCAAGATCAACGGACAGAAGACGCGCCAGCATCTCCTCGAACACAGCGACGTGATCGGCTTGGGGACGACGGTGCTCGTCTTTCAGCAGCGGCCCGGCCCGTTGCCAGAGCCCGTCGTGCGCCGCACCGCGCAGCCCACGCTCGTGCCAGCGACCACCAGCGACGACGCTCACCAACTGCTGGTGCCCAGCTCGACCGAGCCGGTCGGTCCGCGAACGTGGCGCAGGAGCGACATCGCCCTGCTCGCGGTCGCCGCCGCCTTCTTGCTCGGCGCGCTGTCCGTGGCGCTCTACCTCGCCTTCGGCTGACCCGAGCGATCGACGATCGGGAAAGCAACAGCATACCACTCCATCCCACTTTTTTCTGGACAGAGAATAGCCTATATATAGTGTGAATTTTCTACCTACATACAAGATTTAGTGTTGACAAGGAATTTTCCCTACGGTTTCGTGAAATTACCGCTTGACATCGACGCGGACGGCTGGGTACTATTGGCCTCACAGTGGGACAGAGTGGTATATCGCGGTACGACGGGGGTACGGCGAACCAATATCTCAGAGATCCCTCAAACGGGGTGGAATTTCGATGTTTCGCGGGAGGTACGAGCACACGATCGATACCAAGGGACGGGTTAGCCTCCCCGCGAAATTCCGAGAGATCCTGAGTACCCACTACGATGAGCGGCTGGTTGTGACGACGAACTTCGACCACAACCTGATCGCCTATCCGTTTCCCGAGTGGCAGAAGCTCGAGCAGAAGATCAGCGGTCTGTCGCAGCTGAACCCGAACGTGATCAAGTACAAGCGGCTGTTCATCAGCGGCGCGTGCGAGTGCTCGATCGACGGCAACGGCCGAATCCTCTTGCCTCCGACCCTGCGGGACTACGCGGGATTGGCGCGGGATGTGGTCTTCGCCGGAATGGTGAACACGATCGAGATCTGGGCCAAGGATCGGTGGGAGAAAGAGTTCGAATCCGCCCGCAGCGACGCCCACGAAGTGGCCGCGGCGTTGGCGGACCTCGGTCTCTGAAGACCGCCGATAGGCGCTCGACACGCAAGCGGATCGAACGGCGTTGGTGGACACCGATGGGTGGAGAGGCATTTCGCCACACACCCGTGATGGCCCGCGAGGTTGTGGAGTACCTGCAGCCTCAGGCTTCAGGCGTCTATTGTGACGCGACCCTCGGCGGAGGCGGCCACGCGGAGTTGATTCTGGAAGCATCGATGCCCGACGGACGTTTGATCGGCATCGACCACGATCGCGACGCCCTCGAAGCGGCGCGCGACCGACTCGAACGTTACGGAGAACGCGCGATCATGATGCGAGGTAACTTTGGCCAAATCGAGCAGCTCCTCGCCGACATCGGACCGGTCGACGGATTCTTGCTCGATCTCGGCGTCTCCTCGTTTCAGCTCGACGCCGCAGACCGCGGGTTCTCGCTGCGGCGGGACGGCAGCCTGGACATGCGAATGGACCAGAGCGACGGACCCACCGCCCGAGACCTGATCGAGGATAGCGACGAAAACGACCTGGCGCAAATTCTTCGCGAATATGGCGAAGTCTCAATGCCCAGGCGGGTCGCACGCGCGCTCAAGCGCGCCGTCGACGAGGGAATCGACTCGACCGTCGAGGTCGCCGAGCGGATCAAGCGAGTTCTGCCAAAGCTGCGCAAGGGCTCGATCCATCCCGCGACCACGGTGTTTCAAGCGTTGCGTATCGCGGTCAACGCCGAGCTCGACGTGCTCGAGCGCTTCCTCGAGGCCTTCCCGCGCTGGCTCAAGACGAATGGCCGGATCGTGGTGATCGCCTACCACTCGCTGGAAGACCGGCTGGTGAAGAACCGATTTCGCGAGCTCTCGCGTGGGCCGACGGGTCCCGCTGACCTATATCCCGACGAGCCCCGCGAGGCGACGCTGGAGATCTTGACGCGCAAACCGCTGCGGCCGACCGACGACGAGGTCGAGGCCAATCCGCGTGCGAGAAGCGCCAGACTGCGGGCGGCGCGGATGCGGATCTAGGGGGTGACGATGGAAACAGCCTATCGAACGGACATCGCGCACAGACTCCAACGACAACGGGGGATCCGCTTCTTCGTCGCGACGCTGCTCTTCACCGCGCTCTTGACCGCCGCGGGGATTTTCCACGTCTGGTACAACTACGAGGTCTACTCCCTCGGTCACAAATTGGCGAAACAGACGGTGATGCACCGGAAGCTGCTCGACGAGACGAAGAAGCTCAAGCTCGAGCTGTCGACGCTGAAGCGCTCGCAGAATCTCAACCAGATCGCCAAGGACAAGCTCGGGCTGCGCCACGCCGAGCAACAAGATTGGGTGCTGGTCAAGTGATCTCGAAGCAATCGATCGCGCCCCGTGAGCGCAACCGCAAGAAGCCAGCGGTGATCACCCCCGAACAGAACGAGCGGGCGGTACGCATTCGGATCGTGATCGCCGTCGGCGTGATCGCGTTGCTCTACGCGGGTTGGCTCTCTCGCGCGTTCCAGCTGCAGATCCTCGACCACGCGCGGCTCTTGCGCGAAGCCGAGGCGAACTATCTCAAGAGCATCGTCTTCGATACGCGACGGGGCGACCTCCTCGATCGCAACGGCGTCGTCCTCGCCAAATCGATCTCGGCGGACACGGTGATCGCCAACCCGCGCCTCGTCAAAGACCGCGAGCGCACGGCGAAGCTGCTCTCCGAGATGTTGACGCTGCCCCTCGAATCGCTGCTCTCGCGTCTCAATTCTAGACGGTATTATGTCTACATCAAGCGGCAGGTCACCTCGATCGAAGCGCGCCGCGTGCGGCGAGCGAAGCTGCCGGGAATCTTCATCAAACAAGAGTCGAAGCGTTACTACCCCGAGCGGGACCTCGCCTCGCAGATCCTCGGGATCGTCGGCGTCGACTCGAAGGGTCTCGAGGGCGTCGAGCTCGAGTTCAACGCGCCGCTCCTCGGCGAAGTCCAGCGGGTCAAGGTGATCCGCGATTGGCGGAACAAGACCAGCCTCACCGACGAGACCGTCTCTACGGAACGACTCTCGGGTCGCAACGTCGTGCTGGCGATCGATGCCAAGATCCAACGCTACGTCGAGCAACAGCTGAAAGAGGCGGTGCTCAACTCGCGGGCGACCTCGGGCATGGCGGTGGTGCTGGACCCGAACAGCGGCGAGCTTCTCGCGGTCGCGAACTACCCGTCGTTCAACCCGAACAGCTTCACCCGCTTCGATCGCAACTGGTGGCGCAATCGCGCGCTCACCGACGTCTACGAGCCGGGCTCGACCTTCAAGATTCTCACCCTCGCCGCGGCCCTCGAGACCAAGTCGGTGACCCTCAACGATATCATCGACACCGAGGGCGGGCGGATGCGCATCGGCCGCTACGTGATCCACGACACCCACCCATCGGACCGCTTCAGCGTGCTCGACTGTATGAAGCACTCGTCGAACATCTGTATGGCGAAGGTCGCCGACCGGATCGGCAAGAAGGCCTTCTTCGACTTCATCAAGCGCTTCGGTGTCGGCAGCGTCCCGGGCACGCGTTTTCCCGGCGAGACCGCGGGGATGGTCCTGCCTCTCAAGAAGTGGGGGCAGATCCACCTGGCGAACATCGCCTTCGGCCAGGGGATCGCCACCAGCGCCGTGCAGCTGGCGCAGATCGTCGCGGTGATCGCCAACGGCGGATTTCTGGTCAAGCCCGTGCTCGCCAAACGCATCCTCGACGCCGACGGGCACGTCGTCCAACGCCTCGATGGCGTACAGCGGAAGCGGGTGATCAGCGAGACGACGGCGGCGCTGGTCAAACGCGCGATGGTCGCCGTGATGCAGCCCGGCGGTACGGGGCAAGAGCTGAAGTTCGAGTACTACGACGTCGCCGGTAAGACCGGAACCTCGCAGAAGAAGAACCCCGATGGCCCCGGCTACTCCGAGGATCTCTGGATCGGCTCGATGACGGGGTTCGCGCCCGTGGACAAGCCGCGGATCGTCGTCGCCGTCGTGATCGACGAGCCCCTCGACAAACACTACGGAAGCGTCGTTGCCGGGCCCGCCTTTCGGGCGATCACCGAGTGGACCCTGCGCTACCTCGGCGTGCCGCCGACGCGGCAGAAGCCGTTCAGCGTCGTGAAGTTGCAAAAGCCCGAGCGGGACCGCTCCTACGTTCCGCGCGTGAGGCCGCGACCGCGTGTCGCGCCTCGCCGACCGCTCGAGCTCATCGCACAAAATGGGCCGGCCGACCTCTCGAAGGTGATCGTCCCCGATTTCGGCGGGCTGAGCATGGACTCGGTGCGCAAGCTCGCCTCGCGACGCGGCCTCGACATCGAATACGTCGACCACGGATTCTCGACCCAGCAGTCGATCGCTCCCTATACGCGCGTTGCCAAGGGGAGCCGAATCCGGGTGGTCTTCAAGTTGGAGGACAAATGAAGCTCGGTGCGCTTGCCAGCGAATTGACGCGGGCCAGGCTCGTCGGCGACAGCGAGATCGACGTCACGTCGGTCCACTACGACTCGCGCGAAACGGACGACGGAGGCCTCTTCGCCGCGATCCCCGGCTCACAGCGAGATGGGCACGACTTCATCGCGCAGGCCGTGGCGAACGGCGCCGCAGCGGTGCTCGTCTCGGACCTGAAGGCGGTTCCCTCGGGCGTCAGCGCGCTGCTCGTAGCCGATCCGCGCCTCGCCCTCGCCGAGGTCGCGACGCTCCTCGCCGGGCGACCGACGGCCGAGATGCGCGTCGTGGCGGTCACGGGGACCAACGGCAAGACGACTTGCAGCTTCCTCGTCGACAGCATCTTGCGCGAGGCGGGCCGCAAAACGGGCGTGATCGGGACGATCGAGTACCGCATCGGCGACGACGTCATCCCCTCGACCTTGACCACCCCCGAGGCCCCAGACCTGCAGCGAATGTTCCGCCAGATGCGCGCCGCTGGCGTCAGCGATGTCGTGATGGAGGTGTCGTCTCACGCCCTCGCCCTGCACCGCGTCGAGGGGGTCGATTTCGCCTGCGGGATCTTCACCAATCTGACCCAGGACCACCTCGACTTCCACGCCGATCTCGAAGAGTACGGCGCGGTGAAGAGCCTGCTCTTCACACACCACCTGCCGCGGACCAATGCGCCTGCGGTGATCAACGTCGGCGACAACCTCGGACGGACCCTCGCCTCGACGATACCCGGGCGCTGTTTGACCTACTCCCTCGACCCCGAGTTCGAGCCGGCGATCGTCCCGCGGAAGCTCGAGCTGGGGACTGACGGGATCCGTCTCGACCTGCACACGCCCGCGGGAAACCTGGAGCTGCGCAGCTCGATGGTCGGGGCGTTCAATGCGCTGAACATCATGGCCTCGGTGGGCGCCGCGATCGCCCTCGAGATCGAGCTCGAGGCGATCGTGCGCGGCGTCGCTGCCCTTCCACTGGTCCGCGGCCGCCTCGAGACTGTGCCGAACGAGCTCGGCTACACGGTGGCGATCGACTACGCCCACACGCCCGACGCGCTTCAGCGTGTGTTGCAGACGCTGCGTGAGCTCTGCAACGGTCGCCTGATCTGCGTCTTCGGGTGCGGTGGCGATCGCGACCGCAAGAAGCGCCCGATCATGGGACGTGTCGCCGCCGAGCTGGCAAATATCGCGATCGTCACCTCCGACAATCCGCGGACCGAGAATCCGCAGCGGATCATCGAGGACATTCTCGTCGGCGTCGCCTCCACGGGCGCTTCGCGACGCTCGGTGACGGGCGCCCGAGAGACCGACGGATACGTCGTCGAGCCCGACCGTCGCAACGCGATCTGGATGGCGATCGGGCTGGCGCGAGAGAACGACATCGTCGTGATCGCCGGAAAAGGGCACGAGGATTACCAGATCCTCGGCAAAGAGTACTTCCACTTCGACGACCGCGAGGAAGCATCGACGGCGCTCTCCGAGAAGAAGCGCGCCCTCGATGAATACGGGCCGGTCGTCGACGTATACGAGGGCTGAGCGATGAGACGTTCGCCAGCCAGAGGAGAGCTCCGCGTGACCTCGGTAGACCGACGACTGACCCTGTTCCACGCCGCGCGTGCGGCAGCGGCGCGCGTCGTCCCGGTGCGCGACATCGAGCTCAGCGGCGTCTCGAGCGATACACGTAGCCTCGTCCCCGGTCAGCTCTTCGTCGCACTACGCGGACCGAACTTCGACGGGCATTCCTTCGTGGGCCAGGCCGAAAGAGCGGGCGCTGTGGCCGCCTTGGTCAGCGATCCGAATGTCGAGACCTCATTGCCGCTCGTCGTCGTCGAGGACACCCTCGCGGCGCTCGCGGCGATCGCCAACGACTACCGTCGGCGTGTCGACCCGACGGTCTTGGCGATCACGGGCTCGGCGGGCAAGACCACGACCAAAGAGCTCGTCGCGCATCTCTTGACCGAGGGACGCGAGCTCTTCCGCACGCCGGGAAACTACAACAACCAGATCGGGCTTCCCCTCTCGCTGCTCTCGATGGCGCCGTCGACGGACATCGCCGTGCTCGAGCTCGGCATGAGCGCCGCGGGTGAGATCGCCGAGTTGGCGCGGATCTGCGAGCCGGACATCGGCCTGATCACCAACGTCGCCGCCGCGCATCTCGAGACCCTCGGTACGATCGAAGGCGTCGCCGCGGCGAAGGGCGAGCTCTTCGCCGCATTGACCCGCCAGGGCACGGCGGTCGTCAATCTCGACGACCCTCAGATTCTCCGCGTGATCAACGGCTGCCCCGCCTCGCGCATCACGTTTGGCCGAGCGCTCCACGCCGACGTGCGCCTTTTGCGAACCGAGGCTGACGGCGCTTTTACGCGGGCGACCTTTGCCATCGGCGGCTACGAATGGACCCTCGTGCTCAAGACGCCCGCACCCCACAATGCCCTGAACGCCGCCGCGGCGATCGCTGCCGGGCTGGCCGTGGGTGAGAGCGCCGACCTGCTCCTCGAGCGGCTCGAGCGTTTTCCCTTCTCGATCGATCGCCGCCTTTCGCTGCGAGACGAGGGGGGCGTGCTCTGGCTCGACGACTACTACAACGCCAACCCGCTCTCGATGCGCGCGGCCCTACAGGCCTTGATGCAGCTCAGCGCGACGCGGCGGATCGCCGTCCTCGGCGACATGCTCGAGCTCGGCACGAGCGCCGTCGAAGCCCACCGCGCCCTCGGTCGCTTTGTCGCCTCGCTTGGGATCGACGTCTTGATCGGCGTCGGACCGCTAATGCGTCAGGCCTGCGACGCCGCCATCGAAATGGCCACGACGAGCGCCACCAGGCTGACCGTCGAGCACCTCGCTGATTCGTCGAGCGCCAGCGCGCGGGTCGCTGCTCTCGCGCAGCCGGGCGCGGCGCTTCTGGTCAAGGGCTCGCGCGGAATGAAGATGGAGCACGTATTCGGGGGGACGCGCTGATGTTCTTCTGGATCTACCAAATGTTGCAGGACGATTGGAGCCCGCTGCGGGTTTTCAAATACGTCCCCTTCCGCACGATCGGCTCGACGCTGACCGCCCTCGTGATCACGATGTGGCTCTATCCCTGGTTCATCCGTCGGCTGCGCGGCGAGAAGGTCGGCGAGACGATCCGCGACGACGGCCCGGATCAGCACAAGAAGAAGTCCGGCACGCCGACGATGGGCGGCTCGTTGATGCTGATCGCCCTGATCCTCTCGTCGCTGCTCTGGGCGAACCTGATGAACAGCTTCGTCTGGTTGATCCTGGCGATCACCTTCACCCTGGGTGTGATCGGCTTCGTCGATGACTACCAGAAGCTGCGCAAGAAGAAGGGCATCACGGGCAAGACGAAGTTGGCCCTGCAGTTCGTCGTCGTCGGCGCCTGTCTCGGCGTCTACTCGTACATTCATCCCTTCAACACGAAGTTGACGATCCCCTTCTTGCGGGTCGACCTCTACGGGATCGATCTGCCGCTCTGGCTCTACCTGCCATTCGCGGTGACCTACATCGTCGGCACCTCGAACGCCGTCAACCTCACCGACGGCCTCGACGGCCTGGCGATCGGTCCCGTGATCATCGCGGCGGGGACGCTCTTGATCCTCTGCTACCTCGGCGGTGCGACCTTCATGAAGAAGAGCCTCGCCGAGTACTTACGGATCCCGGCGATTCCACAGGTCTACGAGCTGCCCGTCGTCGCGGGGGCGATGGCCGGCGCGGGGATCGGCTTCCTCTGGTACAACACCTATCCGGCGTCGGTCTTCATGGGTGACGTCGGTTCGCTCGCTCTCGGGGGCGCGCTGGGCACCCTCGCGGTGCTCTCCAAGAACGAGCTGTTGGGGGTGATCATTCTCGGGATCTTCGTCGTCGAGGCGATCAGCGTGATCACCCAGACGGTGAGCTACAAGCTGACGGGCAAGCGCGTCTTCCGGATGGCGCCGATACACCACCACTTCGAGTTGAAGGGCTGGGCCGAACCGAAGATTATCGTGCGATTTTGGATCATCGCCATTTTTCTGGCGCTGATCGCAATGTCGTCATTGAAGTTGCGATGATAACAGACGTATCGACAGTCAGCCCGATGCTCGAACGGGCGGTCGCCGGAGGCGAACACCGCGCCCCGCGACCCTACGACTACGCCCTGCTCCTGGCGACCTTCGCGCTGATGGGGCTCGGTGTCGTGATGGTCTACAGCTCGAGCGCGGCGATCGCCGAGACGCGCTTCAAGGACCCAGCCTACTTCTTGACGCGCCATCTGATCTACCTCGCCGGCTCGGTCGTCAGCCTGATCGTCGGCATGTCGGTCTGCTACAAGCGCTACCAGCAATACGTCTACTGGCTCCTCGGCGGAAGCATCGTCTTGATGATGCTCGTCCTGGTCCCGGGTGTCGGCGTGACGATCGGCCGCTCGACGCGCTGGTTTCGCGTGCTCTGGTTCACCTTCCAGCCCTCGGAGCTGGTCAAGGTCACCTTCATCATGTACCTCAGTTACTCGTTGGCGAAGAAATCGGCCGAGAAGATCAAGACCTTCTCGATCGGCTTTCTGCCCCACGTGCTGGTCTGCGGGATCATCGTCTTCTTGTGCCTGTTCCAGCCCGATTTCGGCACGTCGCTGATCCTGGCGCTGATGCTCTTTTCCCTGCTCTTCATCGCCGGCACGAAGGTCAGCTACCTCGTGCTCGCGTTCTTCGTGGCGATTCCCTTCGTGATCCGGGCGATCACCTCGTCGACGATGCGCTACAACCGTGTGCTCGCCTTCCTCGACCCGTGGGCGATGCGCTGGACCCACGGGTTCCAGACGGTCGCGTCGCTGACCGCCGTCGGCTCCGGCCACTGGACGGGCCTCGGCCTCGGCAACGGACGCCAGAAGCTAGGGCACATCCCGACACCGCAGACGGATTTCATCTTCCCGATCATCGGGGAGGAGCTCGGCTTCTTCGGCGTCTGCTTGGTGATCGGCCTCTTCGCGCTGATCCTCTGGCGCGGAATCGCGATCGCCTACCGCTGCAAAGACGAGTTCGGACGCTACCTCGCGTTCGGGCTGACGATGCTGATCAGCGCCCAGGCGCTGATCCACATGGGCGTGGCGATGAACCTGTTGCCGACCAAAGGGCTGACCCTGCCCTTCGTCAGCTTCGGCGGTAGCTCGCTGATGCTCTCGGCGTTCACCGTCGGCGTGTTGTTGAACATTTCGAAATACAACGAGAATCCGATTCCTTCTGACCTGCTGACGCAGATCAAGCAGAAGGACAAGAAGTTCCGTCGTCCGCGCAAGACCAAGGTGACGCGCAAGACGGAGAGCGAGCGAAGCCCGGCATGACGACGACGATGCGATTGGTGGTCGCTGGAGGCGGGACGGGAGGACATCTCTTCCCCGGCCTGGCGATCGCCCACGCCTTCGAGCAGCGCTTCAGCGACTGCGCGGTGCTCTTCGTCGGTACCGAGCACGGGCTCGAGAGTCGGCTGGTGCCAGAGCGTGGCTACCCGCTCGCCTTCGTCCCCTTCGCACGGTTGAAGAACACCGGGGCACGGGAAGCGCTGCGCAATCTCGGACGAGTGCCCGCTAGCCTGCTCGAGTCGCGGCGGATCCTCTCCCGCTTCGCCCCGCGGATCGTCGTCGGCGTCGGCGGCTACGCCTCGGGTCCCGTCGTGCTCGCCGCCGCCCTCTCGGGGATTCCGACGGCGATCTGCGAGCAGAACAGCGTCCCGGGCCTGACCAATCGGATCCTCGCCCGCGTCGTCAAGCGCATCTTCACCGCCTTTGCCGAAGCGGCGCGCTTCTTTCCGGCGCGCAAAG
>JAGQJP010000783.1 GCA_020430585.1 Myxococcales bacterium
AGTTCAAGTCGGCGGCGTTCTGGCTGCGCGGACGTTGGTTGCCCACGTTTCGCTATGTCTGCGCCGGCTCACCCTGCGGCGAGGTGCTCCTGTCGGGGCGGATGCGTCATTTTCGCGCCGTGCGCGAGGCCTTCCCCGACGACGCCTTCCTGCGGGAGGAGGGGATCGAGTCCTACTCCGGGTCGCCCGTCTTCGATCGCGCCGGCTCGCCCCTCGGCGTGATCGGTCTGCTCCACGACGGCGAGCTCGATGTCGAGCGGGCCTCGTCGCTCCTCGAGCGCCACATTCTGCGAGTTGCCGCCGAGCTGGAACACCTGCGGACGGAGATCGATCTGCGGCGCGCGCAGGAGCGTCTCGCGTTCTTGACCGGCCACGTCCCGGCGCTGCTCTGGACCGCCGATCGAGCCGGCCGCTTGACCTTCGTCAGTGGACGCGAGCTGCAGCGGGTCGGTGTCGAGCCCGAGCGATTGCTCGGAACGACCGTCGGGGATTCGGCCCACGATGCGATCTGGGGGCTCACCGCGATGGACGCTCACGAGCGCGCGATCGAGGGCCAGAGCCTGTCCTACCGCGAGCGTTGGCGCGGCGAGTGGTACGACGTCTCGGTCGGGCCGATCCGCGAGTCCGACTCGCAGATCGTCGGCACGATCGGCGCCGCACTGAATGCCACCGAGAGGGTCGGAGAGGAGGCGCGTCGCGCGTCCGAGCGCGAGCGCGACCGCGTCCTCGAGCAGTGGGAGAGCCTTTCCCTGATGGCAGGGCAGATCGCTCACGATTTCAACAATTTGCTGATGGGTGTGATGGGCAACGCCGGGGTCGCGCTGATGCGCATTCCCGAGCGGCACAACGCCCGGGAGTGTGTCGAACAGATCGAGAAGGCCGCCTCCCGGGCTGCCGAGCTCACGCAGCAGTTGATGGTCTGCGCCGGTACGGTCTCGATGACGACGCGCGCGTGTTCCGTGCGTTCGTTGGCCGATGCGAGCGTCGTCCGAGTGCGCGAGCGCTTGATTGGAGAGTACGAGGTACACGTCGACGCGGCCGAAGGGTTGACCGTCGACGTCGATCCGTCGCAGATCGAAACGCTGCTGCAGAATCTGTTGGCGAATGCCGTCCAGGCGATCGATCAGAAAGGCGTGGTGACGTTGTGCGCGAATCACCTCGACGTCGACTCCTCGGTTCTCGCGCGGACGCTCTTCGAGAACGATTGCAAGCCGGGCAGCTGCGTGAGACTGAGCGTTCGGGACGGAGGGGCGGGAATCCCCCTCGGCGTCCGGCGCCGGATCTTCGAGCCGTTCTTCAGCACGCGCGCGGGTCATCGCGGGCTCGGCCTCTCGGCGGTCCTCGGAATCGCCCGCGGCCACCGCGCGGCGATCGACATTCGCGACGGCGATCCCGGGACGATCGTCGACGTCTACCTCAGCACCGAGTCCGCGAGCGACGCCGAACGGGTCGTCGAGGCGAGCCCATCCACGGATTCGACTTCACCGCGCGTGTTGGTGGTCGACGACGAAGAGATGGTCCGCGTCGTCGCCGAGCTCCTCCTCGATGGGGTTGGATTTGCCGTCGAATCGGCGCCTGGCGGCGCGGAGGCGCTCGAGATTCTCCGCCGTGGCGCTCCGCGAGTCGACGTCGTGCTGCTCGACTTGACGATGCCCGAGATGGACGGCCGCCAAACCTTCCTCGCGATGCGAGAAGCGGGCTTCGAGACCCCTGTCGTGCTGACCAGCGGATACCTGGAGAGCGAAGTCTGGGGGCGTTTCCGCGCCGATGGTGTCTCGGGCTTCATTCAGAAGCCATACCGCGTCGACGACCTCGTGCGCGTTCTGCGCCAAGCGATCGGAACCCCATGAGCCGCGGCTCCCTCAACCCCTTCTCGCGCAGCGGCGAAGGCGCGGACCCGTCGTCGGCGGTGAGCGCCACCTCGTGGCGACCGGGTGAGCTGATCGCCGGGCGCTTTCGTCTCGAGCGGATGGTCGGTGAGGGCGGGATGGGCTTCGTCTTTCGCGCACGGGACACCGAAAGCGGTCAAGCCGTCGCGGTCAAGATCCTGCGCGGCTCGTCGATCCGCGAGATCGAGCGTTTCGACCGCGAGGCGCGGGTGCTCGGCGAGCTCGACCACCCCGGGATCGTCCGGTACGTCGCCCACGGAATCGGTGAAGAGCCGCGCCACCACCGCTACCTCGCGATGGAGTGGCTCGAGGGGGAGACGCTGCGCGAACGACTCGAGCGGGTGCAACGGCTCTCGGTACGCGAGATGCTCGTCGTCGCCCTTCGCGTCAGCGCCGCGTTGGCGGGCGCTCACGGTCGGGGCCTGGTGCACCGCGACTTGAAGCCGGACAATCTCTTCATACGGAACGGCGATCTCGATCAGTTGACGCTGCTCGACTTCGGCATCGTCCGCACGCCCTCGGCTCTCGACCGTGTGACCAATACGGGCGTGGCTCTCGGCTCGCCTGGTTACATGTCGCCCGAGCAGGTGCGGGGCGAGCGCACGATCAGGCCCTGCTCGGACATCTTCTCCCTCGGCTGCGTGCTCTATCGCTGCGTCTGCGGTGAGCCGCCCTTCACGGGACCGAGCTCGGTCGCGATCTTGATGAAGACGATGCTGCGCGAGCCGACGCGACCGGGCGAGCTGATCGACACGCTGCCCCCCGCCGTCGACGCTCTCCTCTGCGAGATGTTGCAGAAGGCCGAAGCGGCGCGGCCCCAGGACGGGGCGGCCCTCCTCGAACGGCTCGCGTCCCTCGAGCGAGCCCTCGAGTCGACGAGCCCGGGGTCGATTCGCCTCTCGGGTCTGACGCGGCGGGAGCAGCGCGTGGCGAGCGTTCTGTTGACGAGCCTCGCGCCCCCCGCTGTGGCGGTGAACAAGGCCGCGGAAGCGCAGATTGCAGCAGACGCCGAGCGTCGACTGGCGCAAGCTCGGGCGATCGTCGAGCCCTTCTGCGGACGTGTCGTCGATTGGCTCGAGGGCGGAATGGCGGTCGTCTTCAGCGGCGACGAGCTGCCGGCGATCCAAGCGCTGCGCGCAGCACGTTGTGCGTTCGCGTTGCGACGCGTGGTCGGCGAATCGCCGATCGCGATCGCCACCGATTGGGGCGAGCTCGAGGTCAGCGCCCCCCTCGGCGCGGTGATCGATCGGCTGAGCCAGATGGCGATCATCGCCCGCAGCGGCGAGGTGACCCTCGATGAGGCGACGGCGCGCCTCTTGCGCAGCCGATTCAAGGTCGAGGCTGACGGCGACGTCTTCCGCCTCGGCGGCGAACGGGAGTCGAACGAATCGAAGACCCCCGTCGACGGTGTCGGGCCGATCGTCGGACGGGAGCGCGAGCTGGGGGTGCTCTTCGCCGCCTTGCAGCAGACGCGCAGCGTTGCCGCGCATCGCCGGCTGTTCGTCTGCGGCGAGTCGGGCTCGGGCAGCACGCGCTTGCTGCGGGAGTTCACTCGCGCCCTCGTCGGGGATCACGTCTTGCAGGCGATCGCCGTGCGCTCCGATCCGAGCGACCGAGAGAACCCCTTCGCCCTCTGTGCCAAGGTGATACGCACCGTCGCCGGGTTTCAGCGAGAGCTCGCCCCAGCGGCGCAGCGAGAGCGGTTGCGGCGTGGCATCGCCGATCTGCTGCCAGGCCCCGCCATCGGCCGGGTGATCACCTTTCTTTGCGAGCTGGCGAACATTCCACTTCCGGGGATCAGCGCCGAGGTCGCCGCCGCGCGTAGCGATCCGCGCTTGATGCGGACGCAGATGCAAGCGGCGTGGCGCGTCTGGGTCTGGGCGCTCTCCCAGGTCGGTCCGCTGATCTGGGTCGTCGATGACCTGCAGTGGGCCGATCGCGCCTCCCTCCACTTCGTCGCCGATCTGCAGCAGAGTCTGCCACAGACCGCGCTGCTCCTCGTCGGGGCGATCTCACCCGACGTCGAGCCGACTATCCGCGAAATCTTCGGCGAGGCGAGCGAGACGATCTGGCTCACGCCCCTCGCCGACGAAGCGTCAGAGCTGATCGTGCGCATGCGCGCGGGCAATCGGCTGAAGATGAACGTCGTTCGCGAAATCGTACGGCGGGCCGAGGGGAACGTCTACTTTCTCGAAGAGCTGACACGCGCCCAGCTACAGAATCAGCGCGGTGAGCTGCCCAAATCGGTCCTCGGCGTGGTTCAGGCGCGCTTCGGACGGCTCGACGCGAATCTGCGCCGCACGTTACGCGCTGCCAGCATCCTCGGTTCGGCATTCGGGGCCGAGGATGTCGCTGTTCTGCTGGGCGGCGTCGCCGACGGTAGCGATGTTTTCTCCGATCTACGCGCGCTACAGGAACACGGGATCCTGATGATCGACGCCCTCGGCGGCGGCGAGGGACACGAGCGATTTCGGTTCGCCAGCGAGCTGGTGCGCGAGACGGCGTACTCCACGCTGACGGCGGCGGATCGTCAGCTCGGACACCGACTTGCCGCCGAGCATCTCGAGCGGCTCGGAGAAGCGGGGCCGGCGGAGTTGGCGCGCCATCTGCTCAAGGCGAAGCTGCCAAAAGTGGCGGCGCTGCAGTTCGCCCGCGCGGCGAAGGTCGCCTTCGAGGCGAACCAGTTCGATCAGGCGATCGAGCTCGCTCGACGCGCCGCGTCCCTGGGGATCGAGGGACGGGATCGCGTGGGTGCGCTGATGGTGAGCGCCTTCGCGCTGCGTTATGGTCGACGTTACGCCGAGTCCCAGCGGGCCTTCGCGGCGTTGCGAACGGCTCTAGAGCCCGGCTCGGCGGACTGGTACGAAACGCTACGCGGTGAGCTCGTCGCTGCGCAGTACGCGGGCGATCGGCTCGCGACGAACGCGGCGATCGACCTGTTACAGAGCGTTCCCGTCGATCCCCAACGGGTGAGCGGTCCGCAGATCCGCGCCTTCTTGACCGCGGCGACCTTCATCCACCAATCCGGGGACACCGAGCGCGGTCGGGCCTTTCACGACCAGGCGGAGCTCTTGGGCGAACACCTCTCGGACGACGAGCCCCTCGCCCTGGCACATCTAGAGCGGGCGAAGTGCTACTGGCTGATGCTCGATCGCGAGCTGGAGGCGTCAATGAAGGCGTCTCAGGAGGCGGTCTC
>JAGQJP010000784.1 GCA_020430585.1 Myxococcales bacterium
CGAGCAAGCGAGCCTCGACGCAGCGATTCAGATCTTTCGGATCGGCGCGTTGGACTACCTGATCAAACCCTTCGACTTCGACGAGCTGGCGATCCGGATCGAAAAGATCCGTCACTACAAGCGACTCTGGGCTGAGAATCAGGTTCTGCGGCGGATGACCGTCGAGACCCACGCAAACGGCGGGATCGTCGCCGAGAGCCCGTCGATGCGCGACGTCCTGCGCGCGGTCCGGAAGGTCGCGCCGACGCAATCGACGGTGCTGATCAGCGGCGAAAGCGGTGTCGGCAAGGAGCTGATCGCTCGTGAGATCCACAAGTTGTCGCCCCACGCCGAGCGCCCGTTCATTCCCGTCAATGTCAGCGCCGTCCCGACGGGTTTGATGGAGAGTCGATTCTTCGGCCACATGCGCGGCTCCTTCACGGGTGCGTCGGGGACCCACCGCGGCCTCTTTCAGATCGCGCGCGGCGGGACGGTGTTCCTGGACGAGATCGGCGAGCTCCCCCTCGAGATTCAACCGAAGCTGTTGCGCGCCCTCGAGGGCGGCGAGATCTTTCCGATCGGCGCCGAGACGCCCTCGCACGTCGAGTTTCGGCTGATCGCTGCGACCAATCGAGATCTTCGTGAGTCGGTCGCGCACGAGCGGTTTCGCGACGATCTCTACTACCGCCTCAACGTGTTTCACATTCGCGTTCCGGCTCTGCGCGAGCGCCCCGAGGATATTCCGCCGCTCGTCGACCGCTTCGTCCGCGAGCTCGCCGTGACGATGAACAAGCCGATCGAAGGGGTCGAGCGCGAGGCCCTCGATCTGTTGGTGCGCGCCGAATGGAGGGGGAACGTGCGCGAGCTGCGCAACGTCCTCGAACGCGCGGTGATTCTGGCCGATGGCCCGTGGATCGGTGTCGCCGATCTGGCGTCGTTACAGCCTCTCGAGGGCGACGTTCGAGACTTTCGTCTCGATTCGGCGATGAGCCTCGCCGAGAGGCGTCATATCGAGGTCGTGTTGCGTCTGCACGGGTACAATCGACGGGATGCGGCACGGGCCCTGGGCGTGAGCCTGGCGACCTTCTACCGACGTCTCGAGAAACACGGGATTCTGGAGCGCATCGGTCGTGGCGGCCCGAGCCATCAGAGCGTCAGCGAGCACGCCGGAGAGCACGGATGATTCCGATTACGCGCATCTTGGTTCCGATCGACTTCTCGAGCTGCTCGCTCAAAGCCCTCGACTACGCCCTGGCGTTCGCCGACAAGCTGAAGTCGACGATCGATCTGCTCTTCGTCTGGGAGAAGCCCTTCTACGTCGGCGACGAGGTTCGGCTCTACAGTCAGGTCGGCGACCAGCTGCCTCTCGAGGCGTATGCTCACGAGCGGGCGCTGGAGGATCTGACGCAGCTCGCCAATTCTCGGCGCTCGCGCATCTCGGAGCCGATCGAGACCCATGTCGCCACCGGACGCCCCCACGAGCAGATCGTCGCATACAGCACGGGTCGCGCCCAGTTGATCGTGATGGGGACCCACGGCCGGAGCGGCCTGCTCCACCTGCTGCTCGGCTCGGTTGCCGAGAAGGTGATTCGCCAGGCTCCGTGTCCAGTGCTGACCATCGGTCTGACGCCGGCGAAGCAGCAGGTGCCGCCGCGATCTCAAAACGGGTGACCTCGATCGCCGCCTCGCCGGGAATCCTCGTCGGGTCGGTACGTTTCATCGCCCCGCCATCGCTAGCCCCTTGCAAAAATCTCGGACGGGGGTACATTTCATGAGCGGATCATGATGCGGACGTATCATGTATCCGACCATTACGGAGGCTACGATGACTCAGCTTACGCACGATGAAATTCTTACCGTGCTCGAGGAACGCTTCGACTACTATTCGGCACGCGCGATACTGTCCGAGTCCCTCGAGCGCACGGAAATCGAAAAAGCAACCCACTACACGGTGGCCCAGGTGAAGGAGCTCACCCTCGACATTCAACGAAATGCACCGCGGTCCGAGCGCGTGGCGGACAGCCTGCTCGTCGCGGTAGGCCTGGCGCCGAAGGCGACGACCGCCGCTCCCGTGTCGCCCGCTCCTGCGAAGGAAGAGGCGAAGGCGGCACCCGCTCCCGCGCCGGCGCCCGCGCCCGCGCCTGCGAAGGAAGAGGCGAAGGCGGCACCCGCTCCC
>JAGQJP010000785.1 GCA_020430585.1 Myxococcales bacterium
TCGCCAGGATGCCCTTGTCGGCGAAGAAATTGAACGCCTTGTGGTCATACTCCGCCTCGGAGTTCGACCCGTTACCAAGCGCCAACGTGTAGGCCTCTTTCGGGTTGGCCGGGTCGCTGACGTCGAAGATCGTCAGCTTGGTGCCCGCGGTACGCGTGAAGCCCGACTCTTCGATCGTCTGCTTGCCGATCGTCAGCAAGTGGTTCTCACCAAGGGGATGGATGTAGGTCGAGAAGCCCGGCACCTTCAGCTCCCCGAGCTTCGTCGGATTGCGCGGGTCGGTCAGATCGAAGGTGTAGAGCGGGTCGGTCTCGCGGAAGGTCACGACGTACGCCCGATTGCCGAGGAAACGCGCCGAGTAGATCCGCTCGCCCGGTGCCAGCCCCGTCACCTGCCCGACGACCGCCAAGGTGTCGCCGCTCTTCTGCATCACGAAGAGCGAGTTCGTCGATTGATCATCGCGCTGCCAACGGCGCGTCGAGGTCGCCAGGCGAATGTAGCCCTTGTCCTCGGAGAGGGAGAACTGGTTCAGGATGTAGCCCTTGACCTTACCCGAGGCCTCGTACACCACCTCGTCCTTGCCCAGGCCGAACTGGTGGACGTAGCTCAGGTCGGTGTCGTCGTTCTTGTCGGCGTCCCAGTACCAGTATCCCCAGACGTACCCCGCGAGGATCAGCTTGTCCTTCGAGGCATAGACCGTCTCGGAGTTACCGAGGATCGCCGTCGACGCGAAGCCCGATGCGTTGAGGTTGATCGTCAAGACGCTGAGCACGTTCAGGCCCATCTGCACCGAGGGCTTGAAGAAGCGATTGCAGGGCGTGAGGATTCCGGTCTCGACCGTCGTCCCGTCAGAACCGACGACGGCATAGCGCGGCAGCCAATCGGAGAGCTTGCCTGCGTCGAGGGCGGCTTTGAGCTGCTTGAGAGCCTCTTCCTTCGTCTGCGGCTGGGTCGTCGTCAAGCCGCCAAGGGGCTCGCTCGTCAGCGGCTGCGTGATCGTCCCGGTCGTCGTCGTACCCGAATCGGTCGTCCCGTTGCCCGTGGTCGGCAGACCCGGCGAGACCGTGCCCGTTCCGACGGGGACGCCGATCGTGTCACCGCCATAGTAGCCGCCATAGTAGTAGATGTTCGGCATCTTCAGGCTGGCGCGCAGCACGATGTGCACCGAGCCGTCGATCATCCGCGAGCTGACATAGCCGCCATTGGCGACGATCTCGCGCTCGATCTTCGGGTTGGCGAGGTCGGCGATGTCGACGATCGTAATCCGCGTGCGCTCGCCCGTCACCTCGGGAGCGATCGGCTTGGGCTGCTCGACGGGCTGCTGGTCACCCGGCTTGACGTCGGGCCGCGGCGCGGGCTCGGTCGGCTGCGTGCCGATCGGGCGAACGCCGCCGACGGTGCTCCCGTTGGTCGTCGACGAGTCATAGTAGTAGCTGTACGAGAAGAGCATCAGCTTGTTCTTGTAGACGAACATCTCGCTCGGGTTGTCGCTGAGGGTTAGCGAACCGAGCTCTTTGGTGTCTTTGGCGGGCCAAACCGCCAGGATACGCAGCGAGCGACCGCTCAACACGTACAGGTGCGTGCCGTCGGTCTTGACGATGTCCGCCTCGTCGACACCCTTCTCCTGGTTGTTCGTGTCGGTGTAGCTCGGCGTGTCTTTGGTCTGTGTACCGCCCGTATTCGACGTGGAGTCTTGCGGAGACCGCGTTCCCGTGCGGGTCGGGCCCACGTTTGCCTCGGGGGAGGTGGTGGTGATTCCGCCAGCGTCGGTGTAGACGACGCCGTAGCCGTTCTCCCAGCGCTTCTCCATCTCGTTGTAGTAGACCTGTGCCAGGTAGTCCTTGAGGTCCTCGCATTGACCGAAGGCGGTCAAGAACGCTTCGGTCTTTCCGAACGAGGGGGTCGTCCCCACGTCCACGCTGTTGGTCGGTCGATCGCAGCCAAAGGCGAAGCCCGTCAGGAAAATCGCGATCCACACGAGCTTCGAAATGATGTTCGTCGTTTTCATTGGTCACCCCTCTCGCCAACGCGGCGGCAGTCCTCACAACGAGAGGCTGCAAGCCCCGTTCCAAGCTCGTCAACCTTTTACCACATTTCGCGCTGAGCCACAACCTCTCAAAAATATTACCAAGATATATTCCGGAGGGACCGAGGTCGGCCCGCGATCGAGGCGCCGTAGGAGGTCGATGTGTCAACTACGATTACATGATTCCAAAGTTGACGCCGAGCAAAATCTGGCGTCGCCGGCGAAACGGAATACGATCGGTGTATCGAGCGTTGCATCGACGCCGCACGAGAGGCGCGCGGCGACTCGCTGAACACGTCGTCGATAGGAGCCCGCGATGAAATCGATCCTCGTCTTGTGCGGCGGCCGAAGTGGGGAACATGAAGTCTCGTTGCAATCGGCGCGTTCGGTCGTCACGAACCTCGACCGCGCGCGCTATACGATCACCGTCGCGGCGATCCGAAAGGATGGGCGCTTCGTGCTCTACCCGAGCGGAGAGTTTCTCGTCGACGCCGATGATCCCTCGGCGATCGCCCTCGCGCCGGGCGGCATCGATGTCGCGCTCTTACCCGATCCGACCCGTCGCGGCCTGCTCGAGCTCGAGAGCGGTGAGCGCCACGCGGTCGACGTGGTGATTCCCGTGATGCACGGAACCTACGCCGAAGATGGAACGCTCCAGGGCCTCTTCGAGATGGCGTCGATGCCATACGTCGGCGCCGGAGTCTGCGCGTCGGCGTTGGCGATGGACAAGATCCTCTCCAAGCAGATCTTCGAGCGCGTCGGCCTACCGGTCGTGCCCTATCTCGCCCTCGGCCAGCATCAGTGGGCCGAGAAACGCCTCTCGGCCTTCGACGGCTCGGCCCTCGAAGCGCTCGGCTGGCCCCTCTTCGTCAAGCCCTCGAACCTCGGCTCATCGGTCGGTATCGCCTGCGCCGATGACCGCGACGAGCTCGAGGCGGCGATCGACGACGCCTTCCGCTACGACACCCGCGTCGTCGTCGAGCGCGGGATCGACCGCGCCCGGGAGATCGAGGGCGCCGTCCTCGGCAACGAGCGCGTCGAGTGCTCGGTCCTCGGCGAGATCGTCCCGCGACACCGATTCTATTCGTACGAGGCGAAGTACATCGATCCCGACGGCGCCGAGCTGCGCATCCCGGCTAGCCTCGACACCGCCACTAGCGAGCGGATCCGCGCCCTCGCCTGTCGGGCGTTTCTCGCCGTCGGCTGCTCCGGGCTGGCGCGTGTCGACTTCCTTCTGGATCGCCACTCGGGCGAGGTCTTTCTCAACGAGGTCAACACGATGCCCGGTTTCACCCGGATCAGCATGTATCCCAAGCTCTGGGAGGCGAGCGGCCTCGGCTACTCGCCGCTCCTCGACCGCCTGATCGCCCTCGCCGAAGAGCGCTACCGCGCGCGAGCGGCGTTGACGACGGACTTTCACGCCTGAGCGTTCCGTTTTTCGTTGACAAACCGGGGCGATTTCTCTTTTCTATAGGGCAGGTTTTTCGGGGAGAGGTGTCCGAGAGGCCGAAGGAGCTTGACTCGAAATCAAGTGTAGGGGTGACTCTACCGTGGGTTCGAATCCCACCCTCTCCGCCATCACGTTCCGTTCCGATCGACGTCGAACCCGGCCACGGCGTTCGTCGCCGCGCGCGCCAATTGGGTTGACATCCCTCGGGGGATCGGCTATCACGATCAAGCTGTGGCGCGCAAACTCAAGGGTTGCGCCCTCGGAGAGATGACCGAGAGGCCGAAGGTGCGCGACTGGAAATCGCGTGTACTCCCAAAAGGGGTACCAAGGGTTCGAATCCCTTTCTCTCCGCCGACAGGCGATGGTGCTTTGACAATTTGGGACGCTGGATCGAATCGCCCCGCGCGATCCAGCCACTCACGATAGTCGGGATTGGCAATGGGATGACCGAAAATCCCGCCAGGTCCGGGAGGAAGCAACGGTATTGGTTGTTTCATGTGCGTAAATCCCGGCTATCGTAAGTGGATGTCCCCCCTCAGTGCGCAGCTCGCTGACGCCAGCCAGGTAGCCCCGTGACGTACGTAGTCTTGGCACGCAAGTGGCGACCGCAAACCTTCGACGAGGTCGTCGGACAAGAGCACGTTCGGCAGACGCTGACGAATGCGATCAGCCTCGACCGCGTGCACCACGCCTTCCTCTTCACGGGTGCCCGCGGCGTCGGCAAGACCTCGATCGCCCGAATCCTCGCCAAATCATTGAACTGCGAGAGCGGCCCGACGATCGCGCCCTGCGGCCACTGCACCGCGTGCAAAGAGATCGCCGCGGGCACGGCGATGGACGTGTTCGAGATCGACGGCGCCTCGAACCGCGGGATCAACGAGATCCGCGAGCTGCGCGAGAGCGTGCGCTACCGCCCGTCGCGAGACCGCTACAAGGTCTACATCATCGACGAAGTGCACATGCTCACGACCGAGGCGTTCAACGCCTTGCTCAAGACGCTCGAAGAGCCTCCGGAGCACGTCGTCTTCATCTTCGCCACCACCGAGCCCGAGCGCGTACCCGTCACGATTCAGTCGCGCTGCCAGCGCTTCGATTTCAAACGTGTGCCCCTCGATCAGGTCTGTGGTCATCTGCGGACGATCCTCGCCTCGGAATCGATCACGATCGACGACGACGCGCTGTTCATGATCGCCCGCGAGTCCGAAGGCAGCGTCCGCGACGCGTTGAGCCTGCTCGATCAGGTGATCGCCTTCGCCGGCACCTCGATCAGCGCCGAGCAGGTGACGGGAATCCTCGGGATCAGCGATCGGCGGGCGCTCTTCGAGATCCTCGAGGCGCTGGTGCAGGGCGACGTCTCCCGCACGCTCGAGCTCTGCAAGGGGCTCTTCGACTACGGGATCGGCACCAAAGAGCTGGCCAACCAGCTGCTCGATGCGACGCGCGATCTGCTCGTCGTCAAGTCCTGCGAGAATTCTCGGACCCTCGTCGATCTGACCAAGAGCGAGTGGGCGCGTTTTCACGGATTGGCCCAGACGGTCGAGGGCGGCCGGCTCGAGCGCATGTTCGGCCTACTGCTCGACGGCTGCAGCGAGATCGCCCGCTCTCCCTTCGCCAAGATGCTGCTCGAGCTCGCGCTGATCCGCGCCTGTCAGGTGCCACCGGTCCAATCGGTGCACGAGATCCTCGAGCAGCTCTCGACGCTCGAAGCGCGCCTCGCTGGAGGCGACGCCGGCGGAGGCTCTGGCGGCGACGGACCTGGTGGCGGCGGCAGAGCCAGGGGTACGGCGACGACCGACGGCCCGGCATCGCGGAACCAGACCCAGCTGCTCAGCCCAGCGACGACCGCTACGCAACCAAGCAACACCGCAGGTTCTGCCTAAGCGTCATCGACGGCGAGCGGTAACGCCTCGAGCGTCGAGCCCTCGGCGCGGCCTGAGGCGACGCGCGGAGCGGCGGCGGGAACAAGGGACGCGCCAGCTCCGACGACGGCGACGAACGCGACGGCCGCCTCAGAGAAGCCGACAGCCGCAGCGTCCAAGCCGACAGCCGCAGCGTCCAAGCCGACAGCCGCAGCGTCCA
>JAGQJP010000786.1 GCA_020430585.1 Myxococcales bacterium
CTTCCTCACCGCCGACGCTTCGGGGCCGAAGCACATGAACATCAAGCTCTCGCGGGCGAAGTTCGAGCAGCTCTGCGAAGACCTCTTCGAGCGCGCCCTCGATCCTTGTCGCCAGGCGCTCAAAGACGCGGGCAAGCGCCCCTCGGACATCAACGAGGTGATCCTCGTCGGTGGCTCGACGCGGATTCCGAAGGTCCAAGAGTTGGTCAAGAGCTTCTTCGGTCGTGAGCCGCACCGCGGCGTCAATCCCGACGAAGTGGTCGGTCTCGGCGCGGCGGTCCAGGCGGGCGTCCTGGCGGGCGAGGTCCAGGACATCTTGCTCCTCGACGTGACGCCGCTCTCGTTGGGGATTGAGACCCTCGGCGGCGTGTTGACGCGGCTGATCGAGCGCAACACGACGATCCCGACCCGCAAGACCGAGGTCTTCTCGACGGCGTCGGACAGCCAGACCTCCGTCGAGGTCCACGTGTTGCAGGGCGAGCGCGAGATGGCGCGCGACAACCGCACGCTCGGGCGCCTCAGCCTCGCGGGAATCCCCCCGGCGCCGCGCGGTGTGCCCCAGATCGAGGTCACCTTCGACATCGACGCCAACGGGATCCTGAAGGTCTCGGCGAAGGACAAGGCGACGAACAAAGAGCAGAAGATCACGATCACCGCCTCGAGCGGGCTCTCGGAAGCCGAGATCAAGCAGATGGTCGACGACGCCAAGCAGCACGAGACCGACGACCGTGAACGGCGTGAAGCGATCGAGGAGCGCAACCAGCTCGATAGCCTGGTCTACCAGACCGAGAAGAGCCTCAAGGAGTTTCGTGACAAGGTCCCGGCGAGCGAAGTGCAGAAGCTCGACGACGCGCTCGCGGCGGCCAAAAAGGCCCTCGACGGCACAGACACCGCGGCGATCAAAGAGGCGCGTGACAATCTGACGCAGGCGAGCCACAAGCTCGCCGAGCTGATGTACAAACAGGCCACCGACGCTGGCGAGGGGCCGACGGGGCCAGGGCCCGAGAAGCCCGAAGAGAAGAAGAAGAAGGACGACGACGTCATCGACGCCGACTTCGAAGAGGTCTGATCGTCCGCGTCAGCGTCACCCCGCCTCGATTTTCCACGTACCTCTCCGCCCCGTCACGCCTCGCGGTCGATGAACCAGAGAAACGCGTGGGTCAGGTTGTCGCGCTGCGAGAGTGAGAGCAGCTCGGCGAGAGTCCCTTCAGCGAGGATCTCGCCCTCGAAGAGCAGGGCGATCCGATCGCAGAGCAGCTCGGCCTCCGTCATGATGTGCGTCGAGAGGATCACCGCCTTGCCGCGCTCCCGTTCGCCGCGCAAGAAGCGCAGAATGAACTGCGCCGAGATGATGTCGAGCCCCGTGGTCGGCTCGTCGACGATCAAGATCTCGGGATCGTGAATCAGCGTGCGGGCGATATTGACCCGCTGCTTCTGCCCGGTCGAGAGGGTTTCGCAGCGGCGGTCGGCGAACTCGCCGATCTCGAGGTCGCGCACCAGCCGCTCGCGTCGCTCGATGCCGATCGCCCTCGGGACGCGATGCAGCTCGGCGAAGTAGTCCAAGAGCTCACGCGGCGTGAGTCGACCGTACAGACCTGTATCGCCCGTCAGGTAACCGACCCGCGCGCGCACCGAGAGAGGATCATCGGCGACGTCGATCCCCGCGACCCGTGCGCTTCCGCGGCTAGCGCGGAGCAACGTGGCGAGGATGCGCAGCGTCGTGGTCTTGCCCGCTCCGTTGGGGCCCAGAAGGCCGAAGATCTCCCCGTAGCTGACCTGGAACGAGACGTCACGCACGGCGAGGACCTCGCGGTACGCCATCGTCAGCGCCCGCACCTCGACCGCGGGGTTCGTCGCTCCGCTCATCGTGCACCTCGCCGCGTTCGAACGCCAGACCACCTTACCACAACTCGGCGAGTCGCGGCCTCCTCTTCGGCGCCTCTCGTGGTCCCGTTTCCGACGAGTTTCGCCGAAAGCGCCGTCTCTGCCCGTCGATCGGGACGCCGTGGTTTCCGCTGCAATTCGAGGCGTTTCGGTGTATTCTGGAGCGCGTGAGAGCCAGCATCATTCGAACCTTCGTCGCCAAGGAGATTCGCGAGACGCTGCGCGACAAGCGCACGCTGTTTACGATGATCCTCCTGCCGATCGTGCTCTATCCGGGGATGATGCTCTTGATCTCGCAGGTCGCCGCGGTCCAGGTGACCAAGATGCGCGAGACGAAGGGGCGCATCGCGATCTCGGGCGGTGCGATCCCCGCAAGCCTCGCTCGTGAGCTTCTGCGCGACGAGACGCTGCGTGTCGTCGAGCTCCCTCGCGAGCCACGAACGGCGATTCGCGCACGGAAGCTCGAGGTCTGGATCGTCGTTCCCCCCGACAGCGCCAAGCGGCTGGGCGCCGGAGGGACGATCGAGCTCGAGGTCTATTACGATCAGGCGAACGACATCTCACGGGACGTCCACGAGCGCGTACAGAAGCGCATCGAACATTGGCGCAAGCTTCTCATCGAGGCGCGTCTGCGGGATCGCGGTCTGCCCGTGGATACGATTCGGCCGCTGCGCGTGACGTCGAAGAACCTCGCGCCGCCCCACCGCGTCGGCGGCTATGTCCTCGCCCAGTTTCTGCCGATGCTGATCATGCTGACGGTGATCCTCGGCGCCTTTCACCCTGCGATCGATCTCACCGCGGGAGAGAAAGAGCGCGGCACGCTCCAGACCCTGTTGACCGCGCCGATTCGCTCGACGGAGATCGTGACAGGCAAGTTCTTGGCCGTGGTGGCGATCGCCTTCTTCTCGGGCTTTTTCAACGTCGTCAGCCTGGCCCTCGTCTTCTCCCACAACCTCGCCCTCTCGTCGGTCCAGGTCGACCTGCGCCTCTCGCTGACGACCATTCTGTTATTGTTCGTCGTCGTGATCGTGATGGGCCTGTTCTTCGCCTCGCTGATGTTGACCGTCGCCGTTCTCGCCCGCTCGTACAAAGAGGCCCAGACCTATCTCACCCCGGTGTACCTGATCTGCATCGTCCCCGTGATCGTCGCCCAGCTTCCGGGTTTCGAGCTCTCTCGCGGTCTGGCGGTCGTTCCAGCCGTCAATGTCGCGCTGTTGCTCAAACAGATCCTCCTGGGACGCGCGATCGCCGAGCACTACTTCGTCGTCATCAGCACTTCACTGCTCTACACGGTCCTGGTGTTGCTCGCCGCGGCGAGAATCTTCGCGGAACAGTCGATTCTGCTCGGCCAACCCGCGTCGCTGCGAGCGCTGCTCGGCAACCGCGGCGGATCGCTGCCCGAGCGCCCGACGATCGCTCCCGCCGAGGCGGTCACGGCGGTCGCGGTGATCTTCATCCTGCTCTACTACGTCGGTTCGTGGCTGCAACACAAGAACCTGATCGGGGGGTTGTTGCTCTCGCAGTATCTGTTGCTCGCCCTTCCTGTCGTCCTGCTCCTCGTCGTGCGCCGCGCCGACCCAGTCGACGCGCTGGCCTTGCGCCTCCCCTCGTGGCGCGGGGTCGCGGGCGTCGTGGCCCTCGGGCTCTCGAGCTGGGTGATCCTCGTCGGCTGGCAAGAGCTGCAAAATCGCGTTCTGCCACTGCCCCGGGAGCTGCTGCGCGGGCTCGACGGGCTGGTCGAGCTGCCCCGGACGCCGCAGGGGATCGCGCTGCTCTTCTTTGGCGTCGCGCTCACGCCCGCGATCTGTGAGGAGCTCGTGTTTCGCGGGCTGCTCTTCTCCGCTCTGGCGCGTCGGCTCTCGGGACGCGCAACAGTCGCGCTCACCGCTGTCGCCTTCGGGTTGTTCCACCTCTCGATCCATCGCTTCGTCGGCACGGCGTTCCTCGGGCTGCTGATGGGTCTCGCCGTCTGGCGCACGGGCTCGATCGTATCGAGCATGCTCTTCCACGCGCTGCACAACGGCGTCGTGCTGGCCCTCTCGCTTTGGGGGCGCAGTTGGCTCGCGTGGCAACCGGGCGAGGGGTTTCCGCCGAAGTGGAGCTGGATCGTCGGGGCGTGTGGCTTCGTTCTCGGGTTGGCGCTGCTCGCCCGAGCTCGCCCCGAGAGCCAAGCGGGCGCCGACGAGCGTTCGGCCTCTCAGTAGCGGAAGACGGTGTTGACCATGAAGCCGACGGTCGCCTTCGGATAGGGGCGCGAGAACGAGCGCTGGTCGAAGTCGAAGTCGGGATCGGTGTAGCGACGGTCGAGGGCGTTGTAGACGAAGGCGTTGAACTCGAGGTGGTGCTTCCAGATGTTCTTGACGCGGATCCCCGCGTTGAGCAAGACCAAGAGCGGAATCTTGTCGACCGTGACGTCGGCGGCCAGCACCTCGGCGTCGAGCGACCCCGGGATCAGCGCCGAGTTCACCCCGGTGTAGGGATACTTGTTCGCGTCTTCCATCGCGCCACGAACGGTGATCGTCGCCGTCAGCTGGACGTAGCGCTTGTAGAGGTGCACCGAGAAGCCGCCGTTGAGAATGTGGTTCGCGATGTTGCGCACGGGCCCCGTGTCGGAATCGTGGACGTCGACGAAGTAGTAGCCGATCCAGAACTGGTGATCGCCCTTGAAGCGCATGCGGAAGTGGACCTCGGCGGTGTGAATTCGACGGTCTCCGGCGTTGACGAACGCCCCTCGCGGCCGCGTGATCAGGTCGGTCAGCAGCGTATAGGCGTAGTTCACGCGGATGAACAGGTCGCGAACAGGACCGACGTTTTGCAAGAAGACGCCCGAGAGCGCCACTTCGATCGCCTGGGACTCTTCGACGTTGAGCTTCGGGTTCCCCTGGAGCGAGATGCCGTTGACGACGCCGCTGTTGACGTGGGTCGACTGGAAGCTCGGCGGTCGGAACCCCTGGGCATAGTTGAACTTGAGAAAGATCTTCTGCCAGATGTTCCAGACCGCGGCGCCGGACCAGAGAAACTTCGGCGCATACGTATTGGAGAGCTGAATACGACCGCCGAGGTTCAACGAGAGCACGGGGAGCGGTTTCCACTCGTTGGTGACGAAGAGCGCGCCGATGATCCGCGAGGTGTCGAAGACCAGGGGCTGGGTGATCGAACAGGGCAGCAGCGCGTCTCGGCCGGGGTTGTATTCGTAGGGCGCCGGGCAGCTCGAGATCGTCGGGCTCGCCGGGTTGGTCTCGACGCGTTGCGGCTCGAACGAGGTCGTGTTGACGCCTCTGAGCTCCTCGTAGAAGACCTCGCCACCGAAGATCAGGTGGTTGTTCGCGGGTAGCCAGACGTCCATGTCGACGGTCCCGCCGATGCGGTGGATGCGATTGGTCGAGAAGATCGAGAACAGCCCCTCGGTGAGGATCGGCGTGTGGACGAACGAGCCAAAGGGATCCTCTGCCCCCCGCCAGTTGACGTAGAACGCCGTGATGTTGACGCCGAGCTTGTTGTGGAGGAAGCGATCCTTGTAGCGCACGTTGAAGACCATCGTGCGATCGTCGCTCTTGCTCGTCAGATCTCGCGCGCCCGTGCTCGTGACGTAGGGGACCCGCCCGGTCAAGGGGTCGAATCCGCGATAGTCGGCGCTGAGCAATCCTCCCCCTGTCGAGATCTCGCGGTATTCGCGCTCGAAGGGGACCATCCACTCGGCGCTCACCGGTCCGTAGGTCAAGCGGCCCGTCCAGTTCAACCACCAGCTACGGTGGTGGTTGAGGGTGCGGTTCTCCAGCGGCAGATAGAGCGTCAGCCCCTCGTTCGACGGCGGTGGCGTCACACCGATCAGCTTCTGCGCGTCGACCCACAGCCGCGGCCCCTTCGTCGAGTAGAAGGTGACGGCGGTGAAGAGCTTGAGCTTCTTGTTGAACCAGCTGTGGCCGAAGAGGGCCGCGGCGCGAAAGGTGCGCAAGAGCCCCGGACCGTCACCGTAGCCGAAGTGGAGCTCGACCCAGTCCTTCACGTCCTCGGCGTCTTTGGTGATGATGTTGACGATCCCGAGCAGGGCGTTCGAGCCCCAGAGCACGCCGCCCGGGCCCGAGACGACCTCGATGCGCTTGATGATCTCGATCGGAATCTTGTAGTCGAGGATGAAGTTGTTCCGCGACGGGTCGGTGACGTTGATCCCGTTGAGCAGCACCAACAAGCCGCGTGGCACCCCGCGGGAGAAGCTCTCGTACTGCCAGCCGTTCAGCTCCTTGCGGTCGCCGTGAAAACCTGGGATGGTCATCAGCGCCTGGTTCACCGTGCGAAAGCCGCGTTCGGCGATGTCCTTGGCGGTGATGACCGTGACGATCTGCGCCGTCTCCTGCAAGGTTTTCTTCGTCTTCGTCGCGGCGATCACGACATTCTTCTCGTCGATCTCGAACTCCTCCAGGAGGATTTCGGGATCGTCGGCCTTTTTCACCTTGTTTTTTCCGGTGTTGTCGACGGTTGTCTCTGACCTCGTTTCGCCCGCTACGACGAGCAGGCCGATGGCGACGAAAACGCACATCCACCGATGCATGAGGGCTCCTTACCGCTGATCGCGCCTGTTTCCGGAAGGTGTTTCTTCCAGACTAGACCTGGGGGAACAGCAAGTCAACCAACGGTCGAAATTACGCCGCCATCACTTCGGATCCGGGCGACGGGTTCGCTACCGGACGCGGACGACATCGATCAGGCGAGCTCGTCGACCGAGATCGTTTCCGGCGCAGGTGGCAACAGCGAGAGGACTCCGAGGATCGTGAAGGGGTCGCGATAGGAGTTGCGGATCAAGGTGGCTCGCGCGCGGACGACGATCCAGTGGCCATCGGCGTGTCGCAGTCGATGCTTGCGCTCGAAGGTGTCCGAATCACCGAGGACCAGCGGTCGGATCGCCTTCATCAGCGCGTCGTAGTCGGCGGGATGCACGCGTTCGAGCCAGTCCGTCGGTGTTCCGTTGCGGTTCGACGGATCGATGCCGACCACGTCGCACCATTGAGACGAACAGTGAAACTGGTTCGTCGGCAGATGCCACTCCCAGTATCCGCCCGGATATTCATTCGTGTTGATGTCGGTCTGTCGCTGCGACAGATCGGGGGTTTC
>JAGQJP010000787.1 GCA_020430585.1 Myxococcales bacterium
CTCGTCGTCGATCGCGATGCGGAACGTCATCGTTCGCGGCTCGGTGTGCGCGGGGGTATAGGCCGTCAACAGCTCGAGGGGGCCGAGCTGGACGAACTGGTCGAGCTTGGTCGAGCCCCATTGATTGACGCTGTACAGATACGAGATGCCGAGTCCCTTCGCGGCCATGATCAGTGTCAGCGAATTCAACCCCGGCGGGCCGATGCCCCACGAGACCTCGCGGATGCCGCTGATCGTGTAGCCGAGCCACGAGCGGCGGTCGACCAGGGGAATCGCCTGGTGCATCGAGAGCGGGATGTAGCCTTGGTAGTCGACGGGGATCTCGAAGGCGCGGTAGACCCACTCGGGAAAGGCGTGGGAGCGTGCGGCAAAGCCGAAGACGATCCCCGGCATCACGGCGCAGTCGTAGAAGGCCCACTGCGGCATGTCGAGCCCCGCGGGCCCGAAATTGAGGATGTTCAGCCGGTCGAGGACCTGCAAGAACACGCGATTTTGGAGTCGCTGCGGATCGAAGACCAGCTCGTCCGCGATTTGATAGCCGAAAATGTCGCGAGTATTGAACGCGTGGCGATTTCGCTCGGTGATCACCAGGAACGGCACGGCGTACTCGAACGCCGGGGCGAATGCGTCGTACACAGCTGGGAGCGCATGATGAGCCATGTCGCGGACCTCGTCTCCAGGTGACCCGGATCTCGGGACGTTGCTCGCGCGATTGCACCACATCCCGGGCGCGGGATCAAGGGGCGTCGCGCGGGGACGCGAATCGGAGGGGCAGGGCAGCTGGGCTATTTGCGGCCGCGGATGATCGTGTAGAGGCGCTCCACGCCTTTTTCCTTGTCGCGCAGGTAGTCGACCATCTTCTCGACGATGAACTTGAAATCCGTCGCCGTGCGCGGGCCCGGGGCGTTGGGTACGGCCCGGTGAAGCTGCTTGATCACGAGCCCCATCGCATTGATCGGGAAGACCCCGACGGGGCTCTCGCGCATCAGGTTCTTCGCCAGCTCGACCAACGTCCGCTTGTCGTCGAGTTGATACATCTTGTTCGCCGCCTCGATTACGCGAAAGAGTAGGCGATCTTCGGGCTGGAGCACCGCCGCCAGATAGCGCAGCATCTGCGTCCCGGCGTTGGGATCGACGCGAAACTGGATCGAGTCGGAGAGGAACATCAGCACGGCGCCATAGAGGTCGCGCTCTCCGGTCTGGTTCGGATCGAGCAGCCGCACCAGGAGGGGGTTGATCGTGTCGCGGTACTCGGGCGTGTCGCGCAGAAGCTTGACGATGTCGACGACCGCGGCGAACCCGCGACTCTCGAAGAAGGCCTTGAGATCGGCGAAGCCCTTGTCGATGTCGGTCAGGTAGCTCGGCTTGTAGAACTCGCGCTCGAAGTGGTCGGCGAGGACGGGCAACAGGTTGACGATCAGCGGCGCCGTCGTTTCGTTCTTCAGCTTGCCGTTCTCGATCGCGAGGAGCACATCGACGATGTCGATCGCGTCCCAGGCCGTCTTGCCCTTCTTGCGCAGCTCCTCGGCCGTCGGATCGCTGACCGGTCGCTCGAGCCGATATTTCACGTTGTCGAGGGCGTCGAAGAGGATGTGCAGCCGGCTGATCTTCTCCACGCGCTTGGTGCACTCGGGGATCGGCGAGAGGTTCTGGTCCAGCTCGGGCTCGCCGTTGGCCTTGATCTTGAAGCGCACGTTGCCGCAGGCGCCAGAGAAGACCCAGGCGCGGCCGTCTCGCGTGACCAGCGGCTCCTCGGTGTCGGTGAGATAGCGAACGAACTTGCTCAGCTCGTCGATCGCATTCAGCTTCTCACCGCGGTGGGTGATCTCGAGCGTCGAGAGGAAGGTGCTGAGCTCGATCACTTTGCTCAGGAAGGTCGTCTCGTCGACGAGGCGCAGAAGCTTCGGCTCGGTGGCGCGAATGTTCGTGCCCTTCGAGACGTCCTTGGTCTCGTTCTTGACGTTCGAGCCGTAGTGCTCGTGCACCAGGCTGAGCAGATCGACGAAGAGCTCCTCCTTGCCCTTGTTCACGAACGCCTCGGCGAGGGGGCGCAGGACGTCGAGCATCCCCGTGCGTTGCAGGGCCAGCAGCATGTCGCCGTAGTGGAAGCGCACCTGTTTGCCGACGTTGTCCGTCGCGTTCCCCAACAGCTGTTGGTCGTGGTTGAGGAACAGGTTGAGCTGCTCCGCCGTTGGCGTCGTGTCGTCGAACTCGTCGATCAAATTCACCGCCTGGTCGGCCAGCGGCACGTCGAGCTTCGCCTTGCCGGCGACCCCGAGGATGTAGAAGGCCGCCATGTTGTCGGTGATCGTCAGAAACGGCAGGTTGATCTGGTCGAAGAGCTTGACCGCGAGCGGCGCGCGGTTGGTGTAGTAGATCAACGCCTGCGTCTTCTGGAAGAGACTCTTGTACTGGTCGCCGTCCTGGTCCGATTTGGTCCAGTCCGTCTCGGTCTTGTAGTCCAGGTTGTCGACGTCTGACGGGGTCTTCAGGTTCGACATGTCCGCTGGCAAATCGAGCTCGCTGTAGCGCAGCATGTCGCCGAGCGACGTCGGCAGGTTCTTGATCCGCGGGTCCGCCATCGCGCGGAGCACGTCGGCGAGCAGACCGTTCTTGGCCAAGAGCTCGAGATAGGGGTGAAACTCTTCGAAGAAGGTGTTCTTCGGCGCCAAGAGATCGGGGCCCGAGAAGATCTCGATCATCTTCGCCAGCTCGGTGACGAGGCCGACGAGGAGCGTCGGTTTCTGCCGTGCCACCTCGGCGAGGATCTGGATCGTCTGGGGCAGCCGCGGGTAGCGGCGCAGCATGTTGCCCGCGTAGAGCAGGTCGAGCAGCGGGTTGAAGCTACCCTCGTAGCCGAGGAAGGTCCCCTCGGGATCTTTGCGGCTGGTCCGCGTGCCGAGGAGCGGCTCGAGCGCCGTGATCAGCTGCAGATGGTAGTCGCGCTTGAGGATCTCGCCGGCGTCCTGGAGCATCATCGCCAACAGCGTCTTGCGCATGTCGATGTAGCGATAGAGCGGATCGACGCCGACGAAGGCGCGTCCGTACTCGTCGCGCGCGATACCCGGACCGGTCTGAGCCGTGAACGGCTTGATGTCGATCACCTTGCCCTGCGCATCGATCGGATTGCCGAAGGCGTCGGTGTCGACCTCGCCGTTGTTGTCGTTGTCGATGAAGGGCGGCAGCGGCTTGCCGTTTTTGTACGTCACGAGCGGGTTGCCCTTCGAGTCGAGGAGCAGACTATAGGCCGGCGACGTCGAGACCAGCGTCTCGTCCTCTTTGAGGAAGCGCTCGCCGAGGGTCGGAAGCTCGGGCGGATCGACATCCTCGAGGGTGGGAAGCTTGTAGTGGAGATAGAGGAAGAGCTCGTTCAACAGCGGCTCTTGCTCGCTGAAGAGCTTGGCGAGCGTTGGAAAGAGCTCTTTTTCGTACTGCAGGAAGCGGTAGATCAGTCGGTTGGTTGCGTCGGGCGGCGCGCCCTTGCCCGCATCGAGCTTCGAGAGCGCGTCGAGCGTACGGTTGTCGAGCAGCAGACGCTCGAGGATCCGCGCCAGGTCCTGCGTCAGCTCGGGGAGCTCGCCCGGCGATCCGTCGGGCTTGAAATCGTAGAGCGGCAGGATCTTCACCAGGGCGTCCTGCAGATCGGAGCGCACGGGCTGATCGATCATCGCGTTGAGCGCGTTGATCAGCTCGAGTCGGCTCTCGTCGAGGACCGCGACCTTCGCGTCGGCGTTCGATTTCGACCAACTCATCTCGCGCCGCAAGATGTTGAAGACCTCGGTGCCGAAGTCCTCCCGGGGGATCTCGCGCTTGGTGACGAACTCGCCCTCTTTGGCGCATCCCGGGGCGCCGAGTGCGAGCGCCAACCCCAAAAGGAGCCAGCAGCCGAGCGACCTGCAAACCAATCGTGAAACCTTCATCGAACCTCCCTCGAGCCCTCCGTCCTGCGTTCAGTAGACGAAGGATAGGGCCATCGCGACAATATTGTAGCGCATCGAATACTTACCGTTCGCGACGATCGTCGGTAAGCCGTCGACATCTTTATAGTTATCAAACGTGTCCTCGTCGTAGAGCGGGTTGACCTGGCGCTTCTCCGAGGTGGTCACGTTACGGCTGATCACGATGATGTGGGCATAGCTCACGTCGAGTCGGAACTTCCAGTATTTCGCGCTGATCCCGACGGTGATTCCGTGCTTGTGGTTGTTGAGCGTGTTGACCGTCATCGTCCGGTCGGGGACGCTGCGCGTCTCGAAGAAATAACCCGCGCGCAGCTCGAGATAGGGCCGCCAGACGACGTACGAGGCGCCGAGATGGAAGCTGTGCGAGTCCCGGAAGTCCTCGTCGATCGTGAAGGGCTTGATCAGATAGTCGCCGATTCCCGGTACGTTCTTGAACAGAATCGAGCCCTGGGGCGAGGGGCTGATCACCACCGATTTGTGGCGCGACCACTGCTCCCACATGTAGTTGAACTCGATGTCGAAGACCCCCTCCATCACGTAGCGAATCCCGGCGCGGATGCTCTGGGGTAGCTTGGTCTTGAAGGTCACCGTCTGGCCCTCGATCGTCGTGTCTTCGTAGAAATAGTTCGAGGGGATCTGCAGCTTGAGCGTCCCCTTGGCGCTGATGTTGATCGGGGTTTGGTAGGTGAAGCCGAGCTCGAGTCCCTTGACCGGGCTGCCCCAGAGGCCGATGATCGCGCCGAAGTTGAAATTGTCCTTGGCCTTGAGGCGAATCAGCGCGTCGAGGGTCTGATCCTCGGCCCAGCCGAAGATCCCGGGGTAGGTCGAGACCTTCATGTCCTGGCGAAAGGAGAAGTTGGTCAACAGCAAACCGACGCCGATCGAGAACTGCTTGATCGGACGCCAGGACGCGGTCAGCTGAAAGTTGGCGATCGTCGGCTCGGCCTCGATCAACGAGTAGCGCTGGGGCCCGTTCTCGGGAAACTTGAGCTTGGCGCTGGCGTAGGGCCCGTAGACACCGAAGGCGAACATGAAGTTCTTCAACGTGAAGTTCGAGCCCACGGCGAAGGCCGGGTCGAAGAACCAGCCGCCGCTGTTCTTGACCGTGTTGAAGCCGTTCTGGAACTGCGGATCGCGGGCGATCACGAGGGCGTTGTCCGCGCGACGGAACTCGCCATCGAGCTTGAGCAGGCCGATGTCGACCGTCGCCGCGATCCAACTCGACGAGCGAAAGAGCGTCGCCGGATTGTACCACATCGAGTTGAGATTATCCGCCGAGACGACGAAGGCCCCGCCGTGGGACATCGCGCGCGCCCCGCGAAACGGCAAGACGAGCCCGCCCGCCCAGAGGCTCTGGCTCCAGAAAATGCCCACCGCGATCAACCAAAACGAGAACCCTCGGCCAAAAGAGAGTGTCCGCATCGCCTGCGCTCCTCACGTCCGCTTGATTTGCCCAACCTCTAAGCCGTCGTCATTGTAGCAGCTCACCCAACGATTGCCAACGCCTCAGCTGCCCCTCCGAAGGAACCGCAGCCATCGTCACGTGAGCAACCACCGACGACGACGGCAGGTCTCGCCCTTGGCTCCGCTGGCCTGCACGTTCGGAACGAGCACGGTCGTCACGGCGGGGTCTCCTCCGCGAGGGCGATCGTCGTTTGGCGGCAGAACCCTTGGAGTCGAGCGGCGAGGGGCCCATTCCCCGACGCGTCGCCGACGTCGTGTTGGTTCTCGGGGCTCGCGTGCACACGCGCTCTACGGCAAGTGGAGGGCGCTCTCGGGGACGATCGAGAACGCTGAGTCGCCGGGACGCTTCCACTCCAGGGTCAACGCGATGCGCACCCGAGGTCCCTGGAAATAGTCGAGGATGATGTCGAAGTTGCCGCCGGCGCCGGCGGCGAAGCTGCCGTTTTTGCAGGTGACGGACTGCACGCCGTCGTTGTCGATCACCGGCGTCGTCGTCGCGGTCGTCGTCGGGTCGAGGGGCTGGCCGATCCAGAGCTTCGAGCCGTCGTCCGAACAGAGGCGGAACTCGGTCGACCCCGCCGGCAGGTCAATCGTGCCGGTGAAGCGGATCGCGAACCACTCGTCTTGCGGCGTCCCAGCGCCGGGGAAGCCGAGGCTCCAGTCCTGGTCCGGGACGTCGGGGTTGGCGATCAGAATCGTGTTGAAGGGGCAGGGTTGCGCGCTGTCGAGCTTCGAATCGCTGCACCCCTGGCCGCCGATGTCCGGAAGCGACGACGTATTGGCGTCGAGGATGTAGACCTTGCCGAGCAGGCCGTGTCCCGGCATCGTCGGGCATTTGCCGAAGCCCGCGTCGCTGACGAAGAGCAGATCCTCGGTCGATGCGGAGCCCCAGGTGGTCGTCACGGTGACGATGTGCCCGCTGCCGTCGGTGATGGTGTTGCTCGGGACCTGCGCGACGATCTGATCGTCCTTGACGCTGACGACGTTGAGCTGAATCCCGTTCCAGGTGACGCTGACCGAGCCGGGATCGCTGCCGAAGTTGCTCCCGTCGATGTAGATGAAGTCGCACTTCTGGGCGCTCGTCGGGGTCACGCCGAACACGTGCGGCGGTTGGCCGACGAATGC
>JAGQJP010000089.1 GCA_020430585.1 Myxococcales bacterium
CATCAGCTTGGCAATCCGCCGCTCGGCGGCCCGAATCTGCTCGGAATAGGGCTGGTAGAAGCTGCGAACCGAATAGAGCGCCCCCCGCAGATCGCGCCAGGCACGCAGCGCCAACGCCCCGTTCCCCGTGCTCTCGGCGCGCTGTGCCAGCTCGACGAGACGACCGACGGCGCGCTCGACGTAGGGATTCGCTGGAAGATACCACTGAATCGCCCGTCGATAGTGGGTAATCGCTCGATCGAGATCGTGCTTGGCCAGCTCTTCCTCGCCATCGGAGAACTCGGAGCGCGCCTCGAGCACGACGCGGATCATCGCGAGGGCGAAAAAGGCGCCGACGATCGCGGCGACCAGCGTCACTCGTCGGGTCATGCGAACTCGCGGCGGTTGAAGAGGAAGATGCTGGCGATCAGAAAGATCACGACGTAACAGGCGCCGTAGGCCGTGGCGTGCCAGAGATAGAGCGCCGGGACCTTGACCGCCTGGACCAGCTCCTGGCTCAGGTTGAAGCTGCTCAGGTCGGGGAAGATCGCCGAAAACGCCCGCGCCAGAGATTTCGCCAGAGGGCTCTTCATCACACCCTTGCCCCGCTCGGCGAGCTGCAACAGGAAGGAGACGGAGCGACCGAGGAAGAAGAAGCCGACGGTGAAGACGCCGCCGAGGATCGGCGATGAGAACGAGCTGAAGAAGACGGCGAACGAGGCGATCACCAGCTGCTCGACGAAGATCAAGAGCAGCACCCCCGGAATGATCGCCAGCTGTGGCGCGATCTCGACGGTCGTCAACACCCCGCGCTGCAGCGCCGCGTCGATGAGCAGCGCGGCGACCCAGACCGCCGCAAGAACCAAGAGCGCCACGAGCAGGATCAGCGCCATCCCGACGAACTTGCCGACGATGAAGCTGCCTCGCGAGAGCGGCCGGGTGAGGATCGAGAAGACCGTCTTCTTGTCGATCTCTTTGTGAACCTGGATCACGCCCATCACGATCGCGATCACGACGCCAAAGAGCGAGATCGAGAACGCGCCGTAGTTCAAGAGCACGCGGGTTCGCGCTTCGGGCACCGTGAGGTTGGCGACCAACAGCGAGCTGAGGATGAACAGGATCGCCGTCGCCAGCAGCCCGTAGAAGATGCGGTTGCGCGATGACTCGCGAAAGGAGTTCAACGCCACCGCCCAGACGCCTCTCATCAGCTCGCCTCCTTGCGTTTGGCCTCGGCGACGAAGATCTCTTCGAGCGTCGCTTTTCTCGGGATCACGCTGGCGATCCGCAGCTTCTGGTCGAACGCCGCGCGCAGCACCTGCTCGACCGCTGGCTCTTCGACGATGCACTGCGTCATCTGGCCGATCGACTCGACGCTCTTGGCCAATCCCCTGGTCGCCTCGAGGAAATCCGCGGTGCTGCCGTGGACCAGTACCTCGACGAGCGGATTGTCGCGGCTCTGAAGCTGCGAGAGCGTGCCGATCTCGCGGATCTGGCCCTCGACGATGAAGGCGACGCGGTCGCAGATCAGCTCGATGTCGTGCAAGATGTGGGACGAGAAGAAGATCGTCTTGCCCCGCTTCTTCAGCGTGTAGATCAGATCCCGCAGCTCTTTGCGGCCGATCGGGTCGAGCCCGCTCAGCGGCTCGTCGAGCACGATCAGCTCGGGGTCGTTGATCAGGCAAGCGGCGATCCCGATGCGCTGCAACATCCCCTTCGAGAACTTGCGCAGCACCCGTTCCCGGGCGTGGCCGAGGCCGACGAGCTCGATCAGCTCCTCGATCCGATGAGAGCGCCGCGCTTTCGGCACGCCGTGCAGCCGAGCAAAGAACTCGAGGATCTCGGTTGGGCGCAGGAAGTCGTAAAAGTAGGGATGTTCGGGCAGGTAGCCCATTCGGTCGAGGGCGCCGCCCGCGCGATAGCGGTTGAACCAGCGGGCGAGGGGCGAGGCGCTGGCGGGCACGTCCCAGACGGGCTGGCCGAAGATCGAGATGCGCCCCGACGAGGGGCGGACCAGACCCGTGAGCATCTTGATCGACGTCGATTTTCCCGCGCCGTTCGGTCCGAGGAAGCCAAAGATCTCCCCGCGGTAGACCTCCATCGAGACCTCTTTGACCGCCTCGACCTTGGTGCGGTAGCCGCGGCTCTTCCAATCCTTCGGGTTGAACGTATGTAAGATTGGAATTCGAAACGTCTTTTTGACCGATTCGAAGCGGATCACCGACTCCCGTGGCGCATCCTGTTCGGCGGTCGGGGTCGCTGCGCCGTCGCGCTCGACGGCATCGGATTTGGCTTCGCTCATGCGTTGGGGGTCCTTTCCAGGCGGCTCCGATACCAGTCGATGGTCTTGAGCAGCCCCTCTTCGAGGTCGATCGTCGGCTCGAAGCCCAGCGTCTCACGCGCCTTGCGGATATCGGGAATGCGCAGCTCGACATCGGGAAATTGCCAGTCGACGAAGCGCAGCTCCGACCGAGAGCCCGAGAGCCGAACGATCTCGCGCGCCAGGTTGTAGATCGTCACGGTGCTGCGCGGGTTGCCGATGTTGAACGATTGCCCCACCGCCTCGGGCCGCGTCAGGGCGAGGAGGATGCCGTCGACGATATCGTCGATGTAGCACCAGCTCCGAATCTGGCTACCGTCATTGTGGATCGTCAGAGGCTCGTCGCGCAGGGCGCGCAGGATGAAATGGTGCACCGCGCCCTCCCCGACCTGATTGGGCCCGTAGATGTTGAACGGACGAATGCTCACCGTCTGCAAGCCATACTGTTTGAAGTAGTTGTAGCAAAGATGTTCCGTCGCCAGCTTGCTCACCGCGTAGGTCCAGCGCGCCTCGCCGACCGCTCCAAGCGTCGTCGCGTCGCCCTCGGTCACGCGGAAGGCGTAGCGGCCGAAGACCTCGCTCGTCGAGAAGTCGATCAACCGCTCGACGGTTCCGAGGGCGAGGGCGGCGTCGAGGACGTTCATCGTCCCACGCAGCGCCACCGTCATCGTCTGAACGGGAAGCCGCATCACCGTGTCGACCCCGGCGATCGAGGCCAGGTGCACCACCCACTGGCATCCCTGCATCACCCGCGTGACGAGCGCCGCGTCCTGAACGTCGCCGACGATCAGCTCGACGTTCGGGTGGGCACCGAGGCTGGTCTTCGAGAGGGCGTCGCGGTGCAGAGTGTCGAGCAGTCGCAATCGGTTGTTCTCGACCAGACGCTCGCAGAGCGTGGTGCCGATGAAACCGGCCCCTCCCGTGAGGAGGATCGTCTTGCCCGCGATCGCCGTCATTCGTCACCCAGCCGCAGGTCGTGGACCAGCTCTCGCCAGCTGCGGTGCTCCGAGAGCTGGATCTGGGCGTCGAGTTGGATGTAATCGCGCACGTCGATGTAGGGCATGTCCTTCTCCCAGCGGCGCACGAGCGCCTCGAGCTCTTCGGCGATCTGGGTCACGTTGAGCTGCCGAAGTTGATCGGCGAGCTCCTTGCGCCGCACGGGGTTGGTGATCCCCAGGTAGGTCGACATCACGTGGTTGATCGAGGCCTGGATCCGCCCGCGTCGCGTCAGGATCCGCGTCAACATCCCGGGATCGACCTCGTCCGGATTGAGCTCGGAGGCGATTCGGTAATACTGAATCCCCTTCTCTTCCCACTCGCGCAGCTGCGCCGCCGAGGGTGGCTTGCGGACGAACTCTTGGAGATCGCTCATCTGGAACAGATACTGCCAGCCGATGTGCTCGTAGAGCCACCACTGGTTCGGAAAGTAGTCGAGCCCCTTCTCGGCGAGGGCGATGCTCTTCATCAGATTCTTGTAGGTGATCACGTACTCGCCGAGCTTGAGGTTCAACGCGCCGTAGCGGTAGATCCAGAAGTTCCGCGGGTCTAGGTTCTGCGCCGCGTAGAGGTAGAGCTCGAGCCACTCGAACTTGCGATCGGAGAGCAGGTGCTCCGAGAAGTAGAGCGAGGCGCGAATGAACAAGAGGTCCGACAGAAACGCCGGATAGCCGAGGGAGAGCACGCGCAACACGGCGCGCGGCGGCATGTAGGGCACCTCGACCTGGGCCAGGCGCGCCTCGTCGGAGAAGGAGAGGCGCTTCATCAAACCGAAGTATTGCGTCCCCAAACCCGCGCAGATAAAGAACGTGAGCAGCAGAAACTGGCGCGAGCGATTTCCCAGGTAGTGATTCATGGGGGCCAACGGGTTGTTTCGGCGAATTATACTACGAATGAGCGCGTGTGGAAGTCTTTTGAAATGAAAAAAGCTCTGCCGAAACAGAGCTTTCTTCATGTAGGCAAGCCGAAGCGGGGTTTATTCCGTTTCGTCTTGGATGTAAACACCCCAACGTTGCTCGACGCGGCAGTTCAACGTGTTGCCAGGTCCAGAGGAGCGACCGGTTCCCATCCGTTTGAAGCTAGCGTAGGTTCCGTCACAGTCGAGGTCGCCGAGAGCCCATGCCGTGTAGTTCGCGTTGTCGCCGACGGTTCCGCCTTCGTACATGTAGTTGTAGTAGTGCTTGTCGGACATCTTGAAGAGCAGCGCTTGCCAAGTTGCCGTCGTCCACGCCGCTTCGTTGGGTTCGCACTTGCCATCTGCCGCGCCGTCGGTGCAGCAGGCGTTCGGGTTCCCCGCCACCGGCGTCAACGTCTGGTTCGCCGGGAACTGGCAGGGGGTCGGGTTACCGCTCGAGTCGGCCCACGACTTCGAGTAGTAGCGGAAGCTACCTTTGTGGATCTTGTCCAGCGCGGTCAACGCCTCGGACGTCTTCGCTTTCCGCATGTAGCGGACGAATGCGGGGATCGCGACGACCGCGAGGATACCGAGGATCGCGACGACGATCATCAGCTCGATCAGCGTGAAACCCTTCTTCTCTTTGAGTGCCTGAAATCGTTGAAACATACGCCCTCTCCTTGCTGCTCGTTGGCTGCCGAAACGTGCTGCTTCCACGGACGGGCGCAGAAACGCCTGCGCGCTGTTCCGTGCGCGTGTTGAAAGCAATCGTGACTCGAGAATTCGAGAATACCCTGGAAGCAAATCGCGCGCCAATTCTTCGCCCGAGCCCTGCTTGCTCCGCGCCGCCGAATATGTGCTTGACATTCCGAGCGGTTACGGTTCTGCCGGGCGTCGCGCCGCCGGGTTCGATCGCTCCATCGTTCGGCGGGGGGTGACGATTTTCGTCAAGCCGTCACAATTGGCGAGCGCCCTGGGCGACGATCGAGGGACGCGTTCCGTCGATCAGCCCCCCGGTCGGGCGCGTTCGGTTTGCGGCGAACGTTATTTTTATATAGGAAAATCAAGCTGTTAACCGTGTTGACAAAAATCGTCAACGTCGATTGACCATTTTTGTCACGCTGAGGGCTGCGGCGACTCAACCGACGTCATCGTCGGAAATCTCGTACTTGGCGACCTTGTAGCGCAACGCTCGGAACGAGAGGCCGAGGATCTTGGCCGCCTCGGTCTTGTTTCCCCCCGTTCGGCGCAACGCCTCGAGAATGTACGCGCGCTCGATGCGTTCCATCAGCTGTTCGAGCTCGAGCCCGTCACCGATCTCCGGCAGCGGGGCCGTCGTCGTCGGCGTCTGGGCCGAGGGCGAGAGCCCGGGTAGCGAGGAGAGCCCGATCGTCTCGCCCGTCTCCACGGCGACGGCACGTTCGACGATGTTTTCGAGCTCGCGCACGTTGCCACTGAATTCGTACTCCAGCAGACGCTGCATCGCCTCGGGCTCGAAGGAGCGGATCGCCTTGTTCATCTCGCGGGTGTATTTGTCGAGAAAGTGGTTCGCGATGAAGGGAACGTCGGAGCGGCGGTCGCGGAGCGGTGGGAGGACCACGCGGATCACGTTGAGCCGATAGAACAGGTCCTCGCGAAACTGGCCCGCGGCGACGTCGCCCTCGAGGTCGCGATTCGTAGCGGCGATGATCCGCACGTCGACTTCCAGGTCGCGCACATCTCCGACCGGGCGGACGCGTCGGTCCTCGAGCACCCGCAAGAGCTTGACCTGCAGATGTAGCGGGAGCTCGGCGACCTCGTCGAGAAAGAGCGTGCCGTTGTGGGCCAGCTCGAAGAGGCCCTTCTTGCTCGCCACCGCGCCCGTGAAGGCGCCGCGGACGTGGCCGAACATCTCGCTCTCCATCAGGTTCTCGGGGATCACCCCGCAATTGATCACCACGAAGGGCTGGCCCGCCCGGGGGCTGTTGTAGTGGATCGCTCGGGCGATCAGCTCTTTTCCCGTTCCGCTCTCCCCCGTGATCAAGACCGTGCTGCGCGTCGGCGCGATCTGTCGCACGAGCTGAAAGACGCGGCGCATCGGCTCGCTGCGACCGACGATCGCTTCGAAGCTGAACTTCTGATCGAGCTCGGTTCGCAGCTGGCGGTTCTCGTGCAGCAGCCTCGTCTTTTCGAGGGCCTTGTCGATCACGACCCGCATCTCGGTGATCTTGAAGGGTTTGGCGATGTAGTCGTAGGCGCCGACCTTCATCGCCTCGATCGCCGTTTCGGTGGTGGAGAAGGCGGTCATCATCACGACCTGGGCGTTCGGCTGTTTCTGTTTGACCGCCTCGAGCACCTCCATCCCGCCCGCCCGCGGCATCTTCAGATCGGTCAGCACGAGATCGAAATCACCGCCCTCGAGCTTCGCGATCGCCTCCTTGCCATCGGCGGCGGTGGCGACCTCGTGTCCCATCTTCATCACGAAGATCTCGAGGAATTCTCGGACGCTCGCCTCATCGTCGACGATCAGCACCCGTGCCCGCTCGTTCTTCGGCTGTTCCGTGTCTCTCACGCCGCTTCTCCTCTCATCGGGCTCTCGTCATCGTGGTCGCTGGCCGCTCGGTTCGCCGGCAGGGCGACACGAAACGTGGTCCCCGACTCCGAGCTCTCGACGGCGATCTTGCCGCCGTGCAGCTCGACGATCGCGTGCACCGTCGCCAACCCGAGCCCGGTCCCGCGCTCTTTGGTGGTGAAGAACGGCGTGAAGATCCGGTCGATCAGGTCGTCGGGGATCCCACCTCCCGTGTCGGAGACGGCGATCAGCACCTCGTTTTGGGGCATCGCGTTGAGCTGGACGTCGACGTGGATCGATCCACCGCTCGGCATCGCGTCGATCGCGTTGGTGAAGAGGTTCCAGAGCACCTGGCGCAGCTGCCGTCGGTCGCCCTTGGCCCACGCATCCGAGCGGCCACTGAGCTTGGTCACGACCGGGACCGAAGCGCCGGCGACGCACATCTGGAGGGTCTCGCTGATCAGCTGGACGACGTTCACCGCCCCGATCTCCATCGTCGAGGGGCGCGCGTAGGCGAGAAAATCGGTGATCAGCCCGTTCAGGTAGTCGCTCTCCTTGACCACGATGTCGAGCAGTCGTCGCTCGTGGTCGTCGAGCCTCGGGTTGTCTTGCAGCATCTGCACCGAGCCAGAGATCGCCGCCAGGGGATTGCGAATCTCGTGGGCGATCCCCGCCGAGAGCTCGCCGACGGCGGCGAGGCGCTCGTGCTGTTTGATCCGCCGCTCCATCTCGCGAAAGCTCGTGATGTCCTGCACCGAGAGCACGGTGCCGATGCGCTCCTTGCCTTTCTTGACGAGCGGGAAGACGCTGACGCGAGTGATCACCGTCGTCCCGTCGCGGCGGCTGATCTGGACGTCCTCGTGTTGGACGGGACGCCGTCCCGAGGCGTCGACGAGCTCGGCCAGCGGCGGAAACGTCACCTCGAGGGACTCGTAGAGCACGTCGCTATCGTCGTACCCCGTCAACTGGCGGACCCAGCGATTGCAGAGGATCACGCGCTTGTCGAACGAAACGGTGATGATCGCGATCTCGAGGCTGTTCACGATCATGTCGTTGAGCACTCGCAGGTCGGCGAGGGAGATCTCCGACTCTTCGAGCCGAGAGCGCGTCGTCCGTAGCTGCTCGCTGAGCTGCCCGGCGAGCATCGCCACGGCGATGAAAGTGACGAGGTTGATCGAGAGCGAGTTGTAGATGTCTTCGGTGAGGGAGAGTTGAATCCAGCTCGGCTGTGGGATGACGCGGAGCTCGACGAGGATGATCGCCCCGTAGCCAACGGCCGAGAGCAGCGCCGCGACGACCGCGCCCGTGCGATAGAGCAGCACGCTGGCGTTGATGATCGTCAGCGAGAAGAGAAAGGTGAACAGGCTCGTGGCGCCCCCGGTGACCAGGACCAGCGTCGCGTTGATCCCGACGTCGAAGATGATCTGGACGTAGGCGATGATCTGCAGCGTGCGCTGCCGCGTCGTGCGCCACAACGTCACGAGAACCGCCGCCGTGAGGACGAATGTGAAGCCTGCGACGCCGAGCATGAAGCGCTGAATCGTCGTCCAGAATAGGGCGTCGGCTTTGTCGCGCGTCAGCAGCGTCGAGAGCACCAACATCGAGACTACGAGAACGCGAAGAAAGGTGATCCAGTAGAGCTTCTTCTTGAGGTCGGCTTGTAACATCTGGGCGTTACGTGGGCTTTCGCCCCACGCCTACTGCTGCGGTGGCGGAGGCTGATCGCCGCCGCTCGTCGCACCCGCCATCTCGAAGATCGGCATGTACATCGCGATCATCAGGAAGCCGACCAGGCCGCCGAGCAGCACCATCATCACGGGCTCGATCAGCGAGGTCATCGCGTCGACGGCGACGTCCACCTCCTCTTCGTAGAAGTCGGCGATCTTCGAGAGCATCGTGTCCATCGCCCCCGTCGACTCGCCGACGGCGATCATCTGCACGACCATGTTCGGGAAGACCTTCACTTCACCGAGGGGCTGCGCGATGCTCTTGCCCTCGGCGATCCGTTCGCGGACATAGAAGATCGCCTTCTCGTAGACCTTGTTCCCCGCGGTGCGCCCGGCGATGTTGAGGGCGTCGAGGATCGGGACGCCCGAGGAGACGAGTGTGCCCATCGTGCGCGTGAAGCGGGCGATCGACATCTTCATCAGCACCGACTTGATCACGGGGATCTTGAGGAGGAACCTATCGATCGCCAGCCGCCCCTTCTCCTGCCGGTAGGTGTAGCTGATGCCGAAGACGATCGCGACGATCCCGCCGAAGACGAAGTGGATGTACGACGAGAAGATGTCCGAGATGCGGATCACCTGTAGCGTCAGCTCGGGGAGCTTCTTGTTTCCGAAGTTCTTGAACAACCCGGCGAAGACCGGGATGACCTTCCAGAGCAGGATCGAGGTGACGCCGATCGCGACCCCGACGACGCCGATCGGATAGGCCATCGCACCTTTGATCTTGCTGCGCAGCTTCGCCGCCTTCTCGATGTAGACCGCCAGGCGGTTGAGGATCGTGTCGAGGATACCGCCGACCTCACCCGCGGCGACGAGGTTGACGAAGAGCTCGTCGAAGACCTTCGGGTGCTTGGCGAGGGAGTCAGCGAAGGTCAATCCGCCCTCGACGCCCTGGCGAACGCTGGCGATCACCTTGGCGAAGGCTTGATTCTGCTCCTGTGAGCCGAGCAGATCGAGGGCTTGGACCAACGGCAGACCTGCGTCGACCATCGTCGCCAGCTGGCGTGAGAAGACGACGAGGTTCTTCTCCGAGACGCCCGTGCCGAAGCTGATGCTGATCTTGATGTCGCCCAGGCGTCGGCGAACCTTCGATGGGTTGATCTGCTGCGAGCGCAGCTTGGCCTGGACGTCGGCGACCGATTCCGCCTCCATCACGCCCTTGCGCTCTTCCCCTTGTCGGTTTTTGCCTTCCCACGCAAACGATGGCATATCCTACACGAGCCCCTCTTTGGCTAGCATCTGACGTAACTCTTCCCGATCCGTGCAGCGGGCGACCGCTTGCTCCATCGAGATCGTCCGGGCCTTGAACAGCTTGAGCAGCGACTGATTCAGCGTCTGCATGCCGTAGCGCTCTTGACCCACCTGCATCGCGCTGTAGATCTGGTGCACCTTGTCGTCGCGAATCAGATTGCGGATCCCGGGCGTCGGAACCAGGATTTCGAGGGCCATCACGCGTCCGAAGCCGCTCGCTTTGGGCAAGAGCTGTTGGCAGAGGACACCCTCGAGCACGAACGAGAGCTGCACGCGCACCTGGTTCTGTTGGTGCGTCGGAAAGAAATCGATCACGCGGTTGATCGTCTGCACCGCCGTGTTGGTGTGCAGCGTCGCCAGGGTCAAGTGGCCCGTCTCCGAGAGGGAGAGCGCCGCCTCGACCGTCTCGAGGTCGCGCATCTCGCCGACGAGAACGACGTCGGGATCCTGGCGCAAAATGTACTTGAGGGCGGTCTTGAACGAGCTCGTGTCGCCGCCGACCTCGCGCTGGTTGACGATGCAGTTCTTGTGCGGATGCAGATACTCGATCGGATCCTCGACCGTGACGATGTGCGCCTTTCGACCGTTGTTGATGTGGTCGATGATCGAGGCGAGGGTCGTCGACTTACCGCTCCCGGTCGGCCCCGTGACGAGAATCAAGCCCCGTGGCTTGTCCGCCATCTCGTTGATGATCGGTGGCAGCCCCAGCTCCTCGAAGGTGAAGAACTTGAAGGGGATCAGGCGGAAGGCGCCCGCGACCGTGCCACGCTGCATGTAGACGTTCGCCCGGAAGCGAGCCAGCCCCTTGACGCCGAAGGAGAGGTCGGTCTCGTTGGTCGCCTCGAACTTCTGTTTCTGGGTCTCGGTGAGCACCGAATAGCAGAGGGCCTTGGTCTCGTCGGGTGCGAGCGGCGCCATCTTCAGCCGCACGAGCTCGCCGTCGATTCGCAACAGCGGTGGTGCGCCGACGGTGATGTGGAGATCCGACGATCCCCGCTCGACCATCGCTTTGAGCAATTTGTGGATGCTAACGCTCATCGCTGCCCCGCTCCAATCATCAACGGTCCGAGCGGGTGACGCGCGAGACTTCTTGAATCGTCGTCACCCCTTCAACAATCTTGTTGATGCCCGCCATCCGCAGCGTTTGCATCCCGCACTCGATCGCCTTCTGTTTCAGCTCGGCAGTGGAATAGCCTTGCAGCACACAATCTTTGAGGTCTTCGTTCATCACCATCACTTCGTAGAGCGCGACGCGACCCTTGTAGCCCGTATCGCTGCAGTTGCCGCACCCGCGTCCGCTGTAGAAGGTGGTCCCTTCGATCTGCTCGGGCTTCATCCCGAGCTCGACCAGCGCGGCCCGCTCGAGCTCGGTCGGCTCTTTGCATTCGGTGCAGATCTTGCGCGCCAGGCGTTGTGCGAGCACGAGGTTGAGCGAGGCGGTGACGAGGAACGGCTCGATCCCCATGTTCAGCAGGCGGTTGATCGTGCTCGGGGCGTCGTTGGTGTGCAGCGTCGAGAGGACCAAGTGGCCCGTGAGGGCGGCTTTGATCGCGATCTCCGCGGTCTCGAAGTCACGAACCTCCCCGACCATGATGATGTCCGGGTCCTGGCGCAGGAACGAGCGCAACG
>JAGQJP010000788.1 GCA_020430585.1 Myxococcales bacterium
CGTCCGTTGGAATGCGGTGGCGATGGTGGTGCGCGCCAACCGACGCTACAAGGGGCTCGGCGGGCATCTGTCGACCTACGCCTCGGCGGCGACGCTCTATGAAGTCGGTTTCAACCACTTCTTTCGCGGCTGGGACGACGGTCCGGGGGACATGATCTATTTCCAAGGCCACGCGGCGCCGGGGATCTACGCACGCGCCTTTCTCGAAGGGCGGGTCGACGAGGGGCGCCTCGACAACTTCCGTCGCGAGGTCGGAGGCAACGGCTTGTCGAGCTACCCCCACCCGCGGTTGATGCCCGACTTCTGGGAGTTTCCCACGGTCTCGATGGGGCTCGGCCCGATCAACGCGGTCTACCAGGCGCGTTTCAATCGCTACCTGCACAATCGCGGGATCCTCGACACGAGCCGCAGCCGGGTCTGGGCCTTCCTCGGCGACGGCGAGACCGATGAGCCCGAATCCCTCGGGGCGCTCTCGCTGCCCCACCGCGAGGGCCTGGACAACCTGATCTTCGTCGTGAACTGCAATCTCCAGCGCCTCGACGGTCCCGTTCGCGGCAACGGCAAGATCATCCAAGAGCTCGAGGCGGTCTTCCGCGGCGCCGGCTGGCACGTGATCAAGGTCGTCTGGGGGCGCGAGTGGGACGATCTCTTGGCTCGCGACGTCGACGGGATCCTCGTCGACCGGATGAACGAGACCCTCGACGGTGACTTTCAGCGCTATGCCACCGAAGACGGCGACGTGGTGCGTGAGCAGTTCTTCGGCCCCGACCCGCGCCTTCAGCGGATCGTCGCCCACCTCTCGGACCAGCAGATCGAGCGTCTACGTCGCGGCGGTCACGACTACCGCAAGGTCTACGCGGCATACAAGCTGGCGACCGAGATCAAGGGAGCGCCCGTCGTGATTCTAGTCAAGACGGTCAAGGGTTGGACGCTCGGCGAGAGCGCCGAGGGCTCGAACGCCACACACCAGATGAAGGTCCTCGAGGACAAGGAGCTGCTGACCTTCCGTGACGTGTTGCAGCTGCCGATCCCCGATCAGCAGATCACCGCCGAGCACCCGCCGTACTACCACCCGGGGCCGAGCTCCGACGAGGTGAAGTACATGGTTGAACGGCGGCGCGCCCTCGGTGGGTCGATGCCGCACCGGCGGACCACGCAGGTCCAGGTCCCCGTGCCGCCTCCGTCGCTCTTCTCCGAGTTTCACCAAGGCTCGAGTGACCAGGCGGCGTCGACGACGATGGCCTTCGTCCGCATGTTGCGCAAGATGTTGAAGTCGAAAGAGTTTGGCGATCGCGTCGTGCCGATTATCCCCGACGAGGCGCGGACCTTCGGGATGGAGCCGCTCTTCCGCGAGTTCAAGATCTACGCCGCCCTCGGCCAGCGCTACACGCCCGTCGACCACAAGTTCCTGATCCGCTACACCGAGAGCGCCAACGGGCAGATCCTCGAAGAGGGGATCACCGAGGCGGGGGCGATGGCGAGCTTCACCGCCGCGGGTACCGCTCACTCGACCTGGCAGCACCCGATGGTGCCGTTCTTCATCTTCTACTCGATGTTCGGCTTCCAGCGCGTCGGCGACTCGATCTGGGCTTTCGCCGACCAGCGGGGACGCGGCTTTCTCTGCGGGGCGACCGCTGGACGGACGACGCTTTCGGGTGAGGGGTTGCAGCACCAGGACGGCCACAGCTTGCTACACGCCAGCACGGTGCCGAGCTGTCGCGCCTACGACGCGGCGTTCGCCTACGAGAACGCCGTGCTCGTCGAGGAGGGGTTGCGGCGGATGCTCGTCGAGGGCGAGGATATCTTCTACTACCTGACGCTCTACAACGAGAACTACCTGCAGCCCGAGATGCCGGGTGACGTTCGCCAGGGGATCCTCGACGGCCTCTATCTGCTGAAAGCCGCGCCGACGGGCGCGAAGGCCGGCGTCGAGCTCTTCGGCAGCGGGACGATCCTGCGCGAGGTGCTCAAGGCTCAGGCGGCGCTGAGCGAGCGCTACGGTGTGTCGTCGAACGTCTGGAGCGCGACCTCCTACGGCGAGCTGCGGCGTGATGCTCTCGCCTGCGAGCGCTGGAGCCGACTTCACCCCGCCGCCCCCCCCAAGCCGAGCAAGATCGAGCGAATCCTCGCCGGTCACGACGCGCCGATCGTCGCCGCCAGCGATTTCGTCCGCGCCGTGCCCGAGCTGATCGCCCGCTTCGTCCCGAACGACTACCACGTGCTGGGCACCGACGGCTTCGGGATGAGCGA
>JAGQJP010000789.1 GCA_020430585.1 Myxococcales bacterium
CGAACATCATGTCAGTCCGAGCTCGAGCCGTCGCCGAGCCTCGGCCAGCGCAACCGACCAACGGCGCCAGACGAATGAGTGCGAGGGATCGTCGTCGCGGACGCATTACGCCACTCCTTTGCTCAGCGGCGGTTTGATCCAGTAGTAGGGTACGCCGACCAGGACATAGACCACCGTGATGAAGAAGATGTACTCGGGGAAGATCCGCAGCCAGCCAAACACGAAACCCGCCAGCATGTTCGCCGTCTGGAAGTAGTCCAGGAGCTTGTTCTCGCGGCGCTTGAGCTTGGGCAGCTTGATCGTGCTGATCATCAGCACGCCCAAGACGATCATCACGATCGGCAGCGCCTGAAACACGGCCGTTGGCGCGCCGTAGCGCTCGGCGGTGAGGAATCCGGTCGAGAGCAAGACACCCGTCAGCGTCGTCGGGATCCCCAAAAAGAGCTGGTCCCCGATCTCCTCGGTGGTCACGTTGAACTTGGCCAGGCGCAACGCGGCGCAGACCACGAAGATCGGCACGCCGACGTACACCATCACCCGCAGCGAGCTCGAGGCGTAGCGATGGGCGAAGAGCGAGAAGACGAAGATCGCGGGGGCGATCCCGAAGGTCGTGAAATCGGAGAAGGAATCGAGCTCCATCCCGATCTTGCTCGTCGCTTTGAAGGCGCGGGCGACGAGCCCGTCGAGGCGGTCGATCAGCGCGCACCAGAGGATCACCCAGGCCGCCCACTCGAACTGCGCGGTGAGGGAAAACCAGGCGGACAACAGCCCCAGGACCATACCGCTACAGGTGATCAGGTTTGGCGGGATGTACTTCAGCTTATGGGTCGGGAAGAAAGCCACGGGCACGCTCCCTGTCGGTCCGGCGAATCGAGCGGCTGAAGCATACCACCGCGACTGCGATTCTCGCAAGTTCGCCCTGACGCTTTCGTCAGTATTTGACGAAGGGCTCCGAATCGGCGGCGGAGACCTCCCCTTTGCCGCCGAACAATCGAGGCGGCAGAGGAGCTCGCTCATCGCTACTCGTGTCCGGCGCGGATCGACGGCATCCGCGTCGCCATCATGATGTCGCCTCGAGCGTCCCACGCCCGGTGGTCGCGCCACGGGAAAAGGGGAAACCGCCCGACGCTGGCGTCTACCCAATGGTGCTGCGATCGAGCGCTAGCCGCGGCGGACGAAACGCAGCGGCTTCACGGGCGGCGGGATCAGCGGCGCGTCGAAGGAGCCGATTTTGCCCTTCTCATCGATGCGAAACGTCACGGTGAAGATGTTGTAGCGAAGCATCGGGTTGTCGCTGACGAGGCGGAAGCGGTTGTAGTGCACGTGTCGCAGGCCGAAGTGCATCTCGTGATAGACCAGCTCGAGGTCGCTTCCCTTGCGGGCGACCCGAATCTCACCATAGCCCGGGTTCTGGTACCGTCCGACGTAGGCCTCGAGGGGGTGGGTCGGCTTGGTGTTCGGCAGCCCCTTGAAATTGGCGACGCGTGCGCGGAGCTTGGCGAGCTGTTTCTCCGTGTGTTTCCGGCTCGCCTCGAAGTGCGCCTCCCAGGGGAGGGGCTCGCCGCCGTGAAGCTGATCGAGGACCATGTAGAGCAGTTGCGAAAGCGCCCGCCCAGCCATTCCGCCGCTGTTGGTGAAGATCACGATCGCGTGACCGGGATCGGGCAGGACCGCGACCATCGCCCGAAACCCGTCGATCGCGCCGCCGTGGAAGTAGACCCGCTGACCGCGGTAGCTCATCACTAGCCATCCCGGCGCGTAGCCGAGCAGCGAGATCGATCCGCGGATCGCCCGGATCGGCGAGGGATTCGGCGAGGGAACGAGCATCCCCGGCGTGGCCAGGCGCCGCAGCGTCCCGAGCTTCACCAGCCGGCGCGGGCCGACCTTGCCGCGGGCGATCAAAAACTGCAGCCAGCGCACCATCTCGTTGGTGCTGATGTGCAGCGAGCCCGCTGGCGCCACCGCGCCCGTATCGCGGAACGGCAGGTGCTTGCGCACTCCCGCTTTGCTCAGCCCGCTATAGGGCTCGGCGTGGTTCGCGTCGCGCATCGCCTCTCGATGGGTAACGCAGCTACGCGTCATCCCCAGCGGCTGCAGAATCCGCGTGCGGATCAACGTCTCCCAGCTCGACCCGGCCACCTTTCCCGCGAGATAGCCCGCCAGCATGTACATCAGGTTGTTGTACTGAAACCGCTGGCGGAAATCCGCCGTCGGCGGGAGGTACTTCAAGCGGCGCACCAGCTGCTCGCGCGTCTCCTTCGAGCCGTACCAGACCAAGTCGTGGCGCGGCAACCCCGAATTGTGGAGCAATAGGTCCAGCGGCGTGATCCGCTCGCTGGCGAAGCGATCCATCAGGGCGAAACGCGGCAGATAGTGCCGCACGGGCTTGTTCCAGGCGAGCTTCCCATCGTCGACGAGCATCCCCAGCAGCATCGCCGTGAAGGCCTTGGTCGTCGAGCCGAGGGAGAAGAGGGTATCGGGCGTGACGGGCAGCTTTCGCTCCCGATCCCGCAGCCCAAAGCCCTTGATGTAGCGCAGTTTCTTCGACTCGATCACCGCGATGCCGAGGCCCACGAGCTTGTGGCGATCGACGATCCCGCGGATCGCGCGGTCGAGCAGCGGTGGGTCGATTCCCGGCTTGCGGGGCGCGCCATGGCCCGCAGTGGCGACGAGTAACACGAGCAGCGACACGAAAACACGGACCATCAGGACCTCCCCGTTTTGGGTGAAACGAAAGCCCAGCGCGCATTAGCGCTCCCGTCGGCCTACCCTACCGCCGCTTCGACGACGAGGCAACCCCCCTTCGCCGAAATGTGTTCCGCCGCCGCGAAGAGCGGTGGTAGACTGCCAAGGGAGATCCGCGGCGAGGCTCGCCGTCGCGGCTGGAGACCGGAGGAGACGGTGAGATTTCCCCAGATCGAAGCACGTCATCAGATTCCGCGCGACAGCGATCGGCTGCTCGTGATTTTCAGCGACATCGAGATGGGTGCGGGGGGCGTGACCGATGACTTTCCGCGCACCGACTTTCTCGCCGAGCTGATCCTGAGCTACAACAGCGAACGCTACGCCCGCTGCTCGGTCGATCTGGTCTTCAACGGCGACACCTTCGACTTCCTCAAGACGCCCGTCGACGGCGCCTACCCGAGCCACATCACGCCAGCGATCGCCGTCGCCAAGCTCGACGCCGTCGCCGCCGCACACGCCGACTTCTTCGAGGCGCTGCGCGACTTCGTCGCCTTCGAGTGGCCGAA
>JAGQJP010000790.1 GCA_020430585.1 Myxococcales bacterium
CGAGCTTCATCAACGCTCCGAGCGAGGCGGCGATGTCGCCGGAGATGATGTGACCGACGCGGGTACGCGTTTGGTCGGCGTTGTCCGCGATACGATGGAAGTCCGGCAATTTAAGCTTGTCGATCTCTTTTATATCATACTTCTCGACGATGGCTTCGAGTTTTGTCACCATTCGCTTCGGTATCCGCACGAACTTCACGGCGAACCCCGCCTTGTCCTCGAGGTAGGTCTGTACGATGTCGACCATCAACTGGTACAGACCGTCGAGTTCGTCACGAGACAGCTTCAGGAGGATGTTGTGCGCCTCTAACTGCGTCGCATACATCCGTCCCAATAGGAAAATCTGCTCGTTTGTCGTGTACTTTTCCGTAAGGAATTTTTCACTCAGGATGATACCCCATTTGATGTTTTTTTCCAAACATATATCCGTACGAGCCCCAGGGCGGATGAAGATATCCGCCTCCTCGACATTCAAGAGCTGGTGCACGTGCTCGACCAATTTCTTCAACACGGGATGGTTTCGCGGAGAGGTCGCTTCACGCTTGGGCAGCGGCGCGTCCATCGAGGGGAGCAGGAAGTTGTGCACCAGGTATTCCTCGAGTGACTCCCATATCTCCTTGAACATGTTGCTCTTTTCGTCGTCCTTGTGGATGAAGCTGTCGAAGATCTCGGGGGTGATCGCCTTGAGCGGGTTGAGCCGACGCTCGATGATCCGCGACTGGTTCTCGCGAATGAATTCGAGCTCGTCGCGCCGCGCCGACTGATAGAACTCGAGCAGCTTGAAGGTGCAGAAGGCCTTGTCGAAGAACGACTGCATCTTGTAGGTCCGGCCGATCTTGTGGAACGCCTTGATCTGCGTGACGTCGCGGTGCGCCACAGCGCTCAAATGCTTGAGCGCGAGCTCGACGTTTCCGAGGTGTTCGAGAGCCAGCGCCGAAAGGGCGAGGTTGGTCTCGATGTGACCCGCGTCCATCGCCAGGATCGCCTCGTACTCTTCGGCGGCGATCGAGAAGTCGCCCTTGTTGATGAAGCCCTCGGCGAAGAACAGCCGCAACGGAATCTGCACCTCTTGGGGCAGCTTGCGCCCCATCACGGGGACGGTGACGCGGAAGAGCTTTTCGAAGTTCTTCCAATCCTTGGACTTCTGGTAGATCCGCGCCGCCGCCACCACCGCTTGCACGTTCTTGCGGTCGAGGTCACGGGCCTGCAGATAGTACTCGAGCGAGACCGTCTCGTCGCCGAAGACCGCCTCCATGATCCGCCCGAGATAGAAGTAGTAGAGCGATTGCTGCCGCTCCGAGGCGCTCGTCTTGGCGCGCTCGATCACCTGGTTGATCGTGATCAGCGCTTCGTCGAACTCCCCTTTGACATAGAGGTGCTGCGCAATACGGAAGAGGGCGTCGGTATCCTGCGGATTGAGGCGCAAGAGCTCGCGATAGGCGCTGACGGCGTCGGAGTGCCGCTCGAGAAAGTCGCCGTAGATGTGGGCGAGCATCGAATAACACCGGATTTGGCTCTCGCGGTTGGTCGTTTGCTGGACGAAGGCGCTGATCGCCTGGATCGCCGCGTCGAAGTCCCGCAGCTTGGTGAAGAACTCGACGAGGCTCTCGAGGAACTCCATCCCCTGCGGCTCGATCTTCAACGCCGCGCGGTAGTATTCGAGGGCGTCCTCGAGCTGATAGTCGCTCTCGGCGGCCTTCCCCTTGTAGCGATAGAGTCGCGCCAGCTCGTTGGTCGACTGCTGCTCGATGAAGGTCTTCTCGAGGCGAAAGAAGATCTCGTTGAACGCCGTGTCGACGTTCTTCGAGACGTAGAGCTCCGCCATCGAGGCGAGGGCGTCGGGGTGAGCGGGGTTGAACTCGAGGGAGATCTTGAAGCTGTCGGCGGCCTCGAAGAGGAAATTCAATTTCCGCGCGATGGTGCCGCGTTTGAAGAACGCCTCGGCCTTTTGCGTTTCGGTGAGCTGGTCGGCGGCGTTCTCGGTCAGCGCCCGGGCAACCTCGACCGCCTTGTCCCAACGCTGGTCGTCGAAGTAGAGGTTCAGCAGCGCCTGCAGCGCGACGGCGTTCTCGGGGTGGACCTTGATCGCCTTCTCGAAGGCCTCGATCGCCAGGTCTCGCTCGGCGAGTTGCTCGAGGTAGATCTCGCCGATGCGATAGAGGATCGAGCTCTTCTCCTTGGCCCCCTCCCAGAGCGCGTTCTCCTGCTGCAGGTAATGGATCACGCGCTCCCACTGGCCCTTGCGATAAAAGATCTCGCGGATCCCGTGGAGCGCCGGGAAACACTTCTCGTCACACTTGACGGCCTCGCGGTAGTACTTGATCGCCTCTTCGTCGTCGCGGATCTGGGTCTCGATCAGCGAGCCGATGCGGAAGTAGATGTAGGCTCGCTCTTTGGTGTCGGTGGTGATCTTGACCTCGCGCAGCGAGATCTCGATCAGCTCGTCCCACATCTTGTTCAGCTCGTAGAGCCGCGAGAGGATACGTAGCGCCTGGTTGTTCGCGGGCGCGACGTTCAACATCTTGCGCGCGTAGTAGATCGCCTTCTCGAACTCGCGCAGCCGCTTCTCATAGATCGCGCTGATCTTCTGGTTGTACTGCAGCACGTCTTCGCCGTTGCGGGCGACGGTGAGCCGCAGCTGGTAGAGCCGCACCAGCTCTTCCCAACGCTGCAGCGCCTGATAGTGCTTCTCGAGCGCGAGGAAGGCGTTCTCCTGGAAGCGGTCGTGCTCGAGGATTCGCTGGTAGTACTCGATCGCCAGGTTCTTCGAGCGCAGTCGGTTCTCGCAGAGCTCCGCCATCTCGTAGTAGAGGGCGATCTTGCGGGCGTCCGTCGCCTCGTGGAAGGCGCGCTGCTCGTAGAGGTCGAAGAGCTTCTCCCACTCTTGGTGTTGCAGGAAGATCGTCTTGAGCGAGCCGAAGCAGGTGTCGTTCAAGGGGTTGATCGCCAGCCCCTTGCGGAAGCTCTCGATCGACTCCTGAAAGAAGCCGAGGTGGAACAGCTCGACCTGGCCCTTCTTGACGTAGAGCTCTTCGAGGTTGTAATCCCCGTGGCCGCCCTTTTCGGACTCTTCGATCGCCGTCTCGTAGATCCCGAGGATGTCCTCCCAGTTCTGCTGCTCCTGGTAGAGCCGCTCGAGGGCCTTGAAGGCCGCCGTGTTCGCTTTGTTGCAGAGAAAGCTGACGATGTAGTTCTCGAGCGCCAGCCGCGGGTTCGAGAGCTTCTCTTCGAAGAACTCGCCGAGGCTCTGGTAGATCTTCGAGCGCGCCACAGGGTCGGTGATCAGCTGCGCCTTCGTCGCCAGGATGTCGGTCAGCTCTTTCCAACGCTGCGCTTTGCGGAAGATCTTCTCGAGGACGTTGAGGCCCCGCAGATGCTTGCGATCGTAGGTCAGTAGCTGGTTCAACGAGCGGACGGCGTCGTCGGTGCGGCCGAGCTTTTCGTGCAGCGTCACGCCGATCTCGAAGAGCAGCGGAATCAGCGCGCTCGGCTCCTCGGTCAGCGCCGCCTCTCGCCGCAGGAACTCGACGTACTTCTGCCAGCGGTGCAGATCGCTGTAGATCTGTTGCAGCGCCTTGATGATCTCGACGTCGTTCGGGTCGAGGGTCAGCGCCTCTTCGTATTTCTCGAAGGTTTCCTGGATGTCGCCGAGATACTTCTCGTTGATCTCGCCGAGCTTCTTGAGCAAGTGGAGCCGTCGTTCGGCGTCGATCGGTTGCGCCAGCTCCGCCTCGCAGACGTCTTTGAGCTCGCGCCACTTGTTCATCCGCTCATAGATCGCCTGCAACAGGTGCAGCGAATCGACGTGCGTGCGGTCGAGGGTACGGTTCTCCTGGAAGAACTTCGAGGCCTGCTCGAGGTCGCCATGGGTGTAGAGGATCGTGCCGATCTTGGTGTTCAGCGCGACGACTTCGCTGACCAAGCTCGTCTGCCCCAGGCGCTTCTTGAGCTCTTCGACCTCGGCGACGATCTGCGACTCGCGTTCGCGCATTACGTCGAGGCGCTCGGCGATCTCCTCACGTTCGGGGTGGCTCTCGAGGATCTGGGCGTAGGCTCGCGTCGCCCGATAGATGTCGTTGAAATGATCCTCGTAGATCTCGGCGATCTTGAGCGACAACTGGTACTCGACGTCGGGATCGAGGTGCGTGTCGCGTGAGTACTTGCGCAAGAAGCGCTTGTAGAGCGAGATCAGCTTGTCCCACTC
>JAGQJP010000090.1 GCA_020430585.1 Myxococcales bacterium
ATCACCTGCGCGCTGGCGCTCCGCAAGAGGCGTACACGACGATCCACACCGCCTTCGCCGAGCCAGCGGCGTTCGAGAGCGCCGAGGTCTTTGCGGTCTGGTTCGCGCTCTTGGCGCGAATCGGCGGTCGGATCGTCGGCGCCGACTTCGAGGGGCTCGTACAATACGCCGTCAACGATCCTGACAACGCGGAGGCGCTGTTTCACTGCGGCTACGAGCTCTACGAGCAACAGCTCTTCGCCGAGGCGAGCTGCGCTCTGTGGCGCGCCTGGCGGCTCGCGCCGACGAACGTGATGATCATCTCCGAGCTGGTCGTCACACTCGAGGCGCTCGGCGAAAACCGCCGCGCCTGCGACGTGCTCGCGTCGACGCCCCAAGCGATCATCGACGGGGACTTCTATCTCGGCTATCTCTGCGCCTTCAACGCCGTGATGAGCGGAGAGATCCGCCTGTTCTTCGAGCGCGTGCGCCAGCTGACGCCGACGACCGACGAGCACGGCTTCCTCCAGCGCCGCATCGAACGAATGGGGCTGCGGCTGCAAGCCCTCGACGGGATCTGCCCCCTCGACGAGCGGGATCTACGGGGATGGCACTACGTCTTGACCGGCGGGTTGCTGAGCCACCTCTCACCCTACGGGGTCGAGGCGATGAATGGCCGCTACGGCTACATCCAAGATACCGAGTCGCGCTGCCGCTATGGGCTCGAGTCTCTGGCGAGCCAGCTCGAAGCGATCGGAGCCCAACCGCGGCAGATTCTGACCCCTGTCGGCTTCAGCTCACGAATCCTCGCCCACGCGGCGTCGGATCTGCTCGGCCTGCCCCTTGCGCCGCTGGCCGACGAGGAGAGCGGGCTGGTCGTCTGCTACGACCTGCAGACGCTCGAGATTCGAGAGCTCGAGTGGCTCTATCGACGGGGCAAGGAGCGCTGGGTCTTCGCGCACGCCAGCTGTTGGACGACGCCTCCGCCCTTCACGCCGGATCTGACGACCCTGCTCTACCAGCACAACCGCGCGCCCTGGGACGACCATCTCGTGCTGGACCCAGAGACGGGGATGCCGACGGAGCGCCGCACCGCGCGTCGCGACGCCGCCGAGATCGGCCGCCTCGTGCGCGACGCCAAGGCCGTCGATCCCGCCGAGATCGCCCGCGACGACGATGGGACTCGTCGCTCGATCGCGGCCCTCGTCGGCTCCCGGCCCGAGCTCGCCGAGCCGGAGACACGCTCCAGCTTTTGGCTCGTGGGGCCCGTGCGCTCGAACCGATTTTGACGGTCGCCGCTCAGAGCGAGTCGAGGGCACGTTGGAGGCTCGCCGTCACCTCTCGGGAGAGCGACTCGACCTGAGGGTGCTCCACGAGGGTGAAAAGCGTCGTCGCATTGACCGCCATCACCTCGACCTCGCCGCCGTCGAGCTCGGAGACGATCACGTTGCAGGGCATCAACAACCCGATCTCCGGGTCGACCTGCAGCGCTTGGTAGGCCGCTTTCGGCATACAGGCGCCGAGAATGACGTAGGGGCGAAAGTCGACGTCGAGCTTCTTCTTCATCGTCGCCTTGACGTCGATCTCGGTCAGCACGCCGAAGCCTTGGGCGGCGAGCGCCTCTTTCACCCGGGGAATCGTATCGGCATAGTTGGCGCCGGAAAGCCGGCGCGTGAGGGCGAGTGTCGTTTTCGAGGGTGTCATGGTTCTCTCCTTTGGGACGGTCATCGATCGGAAGAGTCGACTCACAGTACGACTGTTACATCACGAATCGGTTTGCGCTTGCAACCGACGTCGATGAGTTGAACAATAGATCGGCAAGCATACAATTGAGCCGATCCCGTGGAGGAAATGGTGGCCAAGGTTCTCGTGTTGATTCGCGAGCCGTTGCTCGAAAGCATCCATATGAAGTACGGGCTGTTCATCGCTCGGGAGTGCAGGAAGCAGCTCGTCCTGCTCACGATGCAATCGAACCGTCCCCTCGACGAGCTCGCCGAGAAAGAGCTGAAAAAGACCAAATCTCGGGCCAAGCGCGACGGGATCGACTGCAAGCTGATCAAGAGCAAAGGCGACGCGGTACAGGCGATCGTCCGCGCCTCCGAAGCGATCGATCTGGTGGTGATCAACGACCGTAGCGGCGACAACCGCGAGCCCACCGAGCTGATTCCGATCGTCAAGGATCTCGTCGAGAAGGCGCGGATTCCGGCGCTGGTGAATTTTGGTAAGGAGTCGAGCCTCAAGCGGCCGCTGTTCGCGATCAGCGGCTCGGACAAGTCCCGCGTGGCCCTGCGAGCGGCGCTCCTCGCGCTCGGCGGCAAGGTCTTCCGCCGAGGAGTGGCGCTGCACGTCGGCAAAGACACCGACAAAGCGCACGAAGCCCTCGATGAGGCGGCGAAGATCGCCAACGACTTCGAGGTCACCCTCGAGCCCCAGATCGTCGATGGCGACGTGGTACCGACGATCCTCGACGTCGCCGCCAAGCAGGAGTGCGACTTCATCGTGCTCGGCACTTATATCCGCGGGCTGCTGCAGCGGGCGCTCTCGAGCTCGGTGACCGAAGACCTGCTCGCCAGCGGCGCTCTGCCCCTGTTGCTCGGCTGAGACTCTCGAGATGATGCGATCCCCCGCGCTGGTTCTTGCCTCGTTCGCGCTCGTCGGGCTGCTCGTCGCCTGCTCGCCCTCGGCGACGTCGTCGAACGACGCTCAATCGAGCGCAGACAGCGCCGACCTCCGCCAGGCAGCCGACGTCGATCCCTCCGACGTCGATCCCTCCGATGTCGATCCGTCGGACCTCGTCGACCCCTCCGACACGGTTGCCGCGTCCGACCTCGGCGACACCGCATCGAGCGACGGCATCGTCGCGGACGGTGACACTCACCAGACGCCGAGCTGCGGGAGCTCGACGGTGAGCGGCCCGGCGACGAGCGTCGAGGCGCTACCGCCGCTCCCGACGGGACCACAACCGACGCTGACGAGCTGTACCGCCGGAGTCTGGTACAAAATTCGAGTCGCCCAGCGCTCGCAACCGCTGATCCGCGTGCAGCTGCAGGGCTCCTCGGACTTGGCGATCGATCTTCAGCTCTACAGCAGGGCGCCGAGCGATCCGAGTTGGCAACCCGAGGGCGACAAGGTCGGTCAGTCGATCGACCTGAAACCGACGGGGAGCAACGCGATCATCGCCGACCTCCGTCGCGTCCTCGAGCCGGGCGTGGACTACTACCTCTGGCTACTCATCTCCGACGTGAAGGGCCTGGCGATTCCCGTCGAAGCGCCCTACAGCCTGACGTTGAGCGCCGGCTGCAGCAGCGACGCCGACTGCCAGCAAGCGTCGACGGCGCTGACGCTCTGCCACGACGGGATCTGTCTCGATTGCAAGAGCGCTGGCGACTGCCTCTCCAATCCGAACGGGCCGAGCTGCGATCCGAGCTACGGTTGCAGCTGCCACACCGATCAAAGCGATCAGTGTCTCTCGTCGGCGGCGTGCCAGGACGCGGCGATCGGAACCGGCGACGACACCATCGGATTCTGCCAATGAAATTCGACGCCCTCGTCCTCGCCGGCGGTGGAAGCCGCTGCCTCTGGCAGGCTGGCTTCTACGACGTCCTCGCCAACGCCGACCGGCTCGCGCTGCGCGAGGTCTCCTGCGTGAGCGCTGGCTCCTGCATCGCTGCGATGGTCTTCTCGGACACGATGCACGAGGGTTTGCGCTATTTCAAAGAGATCACCGGAAAAAACCCCCGCAACTTCTACCCCGAGCGGCTCTTGAGCGGCGAGCGTCCGCTACCGCACTTCGCGATGTATCGCGACACGTTGCTCCACACGCTGGACGAGGACGCCCTCGGACGACTGCACCGCGGGCCCGTGATCCGGGTGGCGATCGCCCGCGCCCCCGCTCGTCTCGGGCCGCGAGCCGCGGTCGCCGTCGGCTTCGGGCTCTACACGCTGGAGAAGGTGCTGAAAAACCCGGTTCACCCGGCGCTCGGTCGTGCCGCCGGCTTTCGCGCCGAGTTCATCCCGATGTCGAGCTGCGCGACCCCGGACGCGCTGGCGGACCTGATCCTCGCCTCGTCCTGTACGCCACCGCTGACTCCGATCCAGTTTCGCGACGGCTCCGCCGCCCTCGACGGTGGCCTCGTCGACAACGTGCCCGTCGACGCCCTCAGCGCCTCGTGCGCCGACGTGTTGGTGCTCGTTACACGGCGCTATCGCGAGCTGCCCCGGCGCGCTGGCTGCACCTACGTTCAGCCATCGGAGCGGATCGCGATCGACAAGTGGGACTACTCGAATCCGCAGGGGTTGCAGGACGCTTTCGATCTCGGCAGACGGGATGGCGAGGCGTTCATGCGCGCGAATACTCGGCGCTCGTGAACGAGCGGACGAAGGCGCCGAGCTCCTCGGTCGCGACCGAGCCCTCGCCGAAGATCAGCGACATCATTTGAAAGCCATGGACCATCTCGGGAAACTCGCTCAGCTGCACCCGCACACCCGCGTCGAGTGCACGCCGGCCCAGCGCGTAGCACTCGTCACGGAGCACCTCGGCGCTACCATACTGGATCGCGAGAGGGGGCAGGCCCTCGAGCTGGGCAAAGAGCGGTGAGGCCCGAGGGTCGCGGACATCGTGGTCGCCGAGATAGAGCCGGGCGCAGTGGGCAAGAACGCCCCGATCGAGCCAGTCGCTCGGCCAGTTCGCGTCGATCGAGGGCAGGCTGAGGCTCAGATCGCACCACGGTGAGATCAACATCGCCGCCAGCGGCAGCGGCAGGCCGGCGTCGCGAGCCGCGACCAACAGCGCGACGCTCAGCCCCCCGCCCGCGCTATCACCGGCGACGAAGAGCTGCTGGTGAGAGATCCCCTCCTCCGCGAGCAGGGCGCGATAGACCGCGAGCGCGTCGTCCAACGCCGCCGGAAACGGAAACTCCGGGCCGAGGCGATAGTCGACCGCGACGACGCGGCAGCGCGCAGAAAGGGCGAGGCGGATCAACCAATCGGCATAGCTTCGTACGGTGCCGAAGACATAGCCACCTCCGTGTAGATAGCAAACGACCGCCTCACCAATCTCACCCTTGGGCACGAACCAGGTCGCGGACACGCCGCCGATCGTCGACCGACGGATCTCGATCTTCAACCGCTGGACGGGATAGATCTCGAGGGCGTTCATCCGCGCCCGCAGCTCGGCGGGCGGTTGCTCGCAAGCCTGCTGCGCATAGCGGCGTAGGGAGCGCACCATCGCTCGCTGAGTGCGACCCCACCCTTTCGGCTCGCCGGAAAGCGCCGCTCCCGCATCGGAGGCGATCGACTTCATCAGCGCGGCAGAGAAGCGAAGCTTGTGCGACATGGCGTGCTCCTGCATTCGGCGTCGATACGTCAGGTTGAACCACAAAAACGGGGCGACGAGCAACGAAAAACAGTGAATTGCTCGCCCAACGGATTGGCTGTACGATGAAGGTCGAACCGCTTTCGCGCGAACGAGTGAGCCGATGACAGCCGACGAGAGCCACAGCAAGGGCACCGAGACACTCAGTCTCGACGATGTGCGTCACGGAGTCGCCGCCCCGCCGCTCGCCATCCGCTGGCTCACAGGGCCGCTCTTCGGCCTCTACTCGACGATCCCTTCGGCGGGGATGGTGATCGGCCGGGAACCGGATTGCGGCGGGCTCGCGCTGACCGACCCCAAGCTCTCGCGCCACCATGCGCGCATCCGTTCGATCGCTGCCGAGCTCTTCGTCCTCGACGATCTGGAGAGCAAGAACGGGACCTGGCACCACGGAGACGCCGCCAGCGGCGCCTTGCTGCAGGCGCAACAGGTGATCAGGATGGGAAATGCGGTCGGCGTGCTCTGTCGTCCGCCGGCATCGACCCCTTCGAGCGTCGGACCGGAGATCATCGGCCAATCGTTTGCCCTCGAAGCTACTCGTGCCGCTCTCGGGCGTGTTGGTCCTAGCGATCTCACCGTGCTGGTCCGTGGCGAGACGGGAACGGGTAAAGAGCTCGCCGCCCGGGCGCTCCACCGTCTCAATCCGCGACGCGGCCGATTCGTTGCGGTCAACTGCGCCGCCCTCCCGGCCGAGCTCGCCGAGCGAGAGCTCTTCGGCCACGTCAAGGGCGCGTTCACGGGCGCCGATCGGCCGTCTCCTGGCGTGATCGCCGCGGCCGATGCCGGAACTCTCTTTCTCGACGAGATCGGCGAGCTCTCGTTGGCCATTCAACCGAAGCTGCTGCGCTTCCTCGAAGATCGCAGCTTCACCCCCCTGGGCTCGACGCGAAGCGAAATCGCCAACGTTCGGTTGGTCTGCGCCACCAACCGCGATCTGCGCGCGATGGCGCAGCGCGGCGAGTTCCGCACCGACCTCTTGGCGCGGATCGAAGAGGTCGTGCTCACGCTGCCGCCGCTTCGCGAGCGCCGAGACGATCTCCCAGAATTGGTCGCAGCGATCGCCGCCCGCGAGGGAGCCGAGCTCAGCTGCACGGTCGACGTTTGGGAGGCGCTGGCGCTCTACGATTGGCCGGGAAACATTCGTGAGCTCGTCAAGCTCGTGCGGCGCATCCTGGTGATGCGCCCACACGGCGGACAGCTCGAGCTCGCCGACCTACCGACGGCGCTCGCCAATCCGCTGACCGAGCGCTCGGCGTCGAAAGCGGCGCGACGGCCATCTCGTGAGCGCCTGGCCCAACTGCTGCTCGAGCACAGCGGCAACATCAAACGGATCGCCACGCAGCTCGGCCGCGGGCGACGCACGCTCTATCGTTGGCTGGAGGAGTACGCACTCGACCCCGAGACCTTTCGGCGAGACGCGAACGACACAGGCGCGGCGAGCGCGCAGGCCGCAGGGCGCCGCGAAGCCGAGCGCGAGAAGCCCTGAGCGGTCGTAGAACGTCGCGCCTAGCGCCAGGCCAGGGCCTCGAGCCGATCGTCGACGGCGAGCAGGAAGGCGTCTTCCGGCGCCCGCGCGGACGTGCGGTGGACGCCCACGAGGATGCGACGCGCGCCAATTCGCGTCGCGGCGAAGAGCTCGGCGGCGTTGGCGAAGTAGTTCCGCTCTTGCAACAGATTTCCGGCGCGATCCAGACGCAACAGGCGCACACCACGGCCGACGAGGGTCGCGGCGATCGTGAAACCCGTGGGCGTCACGAAGAGAGCCTGGCCGACGGCTTGATAGCGGAAGAAGTAGGTCCGCTGGGCGAGCAAACGGCCGGACCCGTCGAGTCGGGCGAACCAGATCGACTTGTGCTTGCTCCCGAGCTCACGGCGATAGCCCGTCAAGAGGATCGCTCCGTCGCGGGGCGTCGCGATCGCGAACGCCTTGTTCTGCCACCCGTCCCCCAACGTTCGCTGCCAGAGTACCGTCCCGCTCGCGCTCAGCTTCAGCAGCCAGGTGTCGCGATAGTGCGCGCTCGTCACGCGATGATACCCGCCCAACAACAGGCCGCCGTCACGTGCGATCGCGCCACAGGTCAGCACCGCGGTGCCGAGAGGGCTGGGAAAGGTCCGCTCCCAGACCAGCGCTCCCGTCGCGTCGAGGAGAAACGCCCAACCGACGGACTTCGAGCGCTGGTGGCCGGCGACGAGGAAGCGGCCATCTCTGAGCGCGAGCGCTACTGTCGCGCGATCGTGATGCGCGCCACCATAGGTCTTGCTCCAGAGCGTGCGCCCCGCGGCGTCGAGTCGCTCGACCCAGGCGTGCTCGAGCCGCGCGGCGCCCTCGACGCGATACCCGACGGCCAGCGCCCCGCCCTTCGGCGCCGCGGCGAGCGCGAGGATCTCTCGGGGCGTCGTCCCTTCGAAGCGGCGCTGACGTTTCACGACCCCGTGACGATCGAGCCAAACGAGCCAACCCGAGCGCGGTCGGCCTAGCGGCTCGCTGTAGCCGGCGAGCAGGAGCCCGTCGCCGTCGGGCACGATCCCGTAGAGCCGGTCGCCCCCGGGCCCCCCGAGATCGACGCGGAACGGTGGCGCAGGGAGTCGGGGCTCGGAGGCCGGGCGCTGGACGTGCGTACCCGGCGTGCGAGGGGCGCCGGGCCAGACGATGGCGAGCAGCGCGGCGGCGCCGAGAGCGAGCGTCACCAGGGCGAAGGGGACGAAGCGGCGGCGGCGACGGGGCGGTGTGGCGAGAGAGAGATAGGCGGAATGTGTGGCACCGCTCAAGCCGATCCGCTCACCCCAGCCACCGGTCGTCAACGCCGATCCAGCGGTTGGTTTCGACCCCGACCCGGCGAGGACCGACTCCGACCCGGCGAGGACCAAACCGACCTCGGCGAGGGTGTCGGCCTCTAGGATCGGGGGCTCGACCGTCGCCAGCGCCCGATCGGTGGCGGCGATCGGAGGATCGACCCGCTTCGGATCGACGATCTCCGTCGACGCGTCCTCGAGCGTCCGTCGTGTCGGCGTGATCCGCCCTTCGATCAGCACCGAATCCAGCGCTCGTCGCAGCTCTTCGACGTCTCGATAGCGCCGATTGGGGTCGCGAGCGACGGCGCGCCCCAGAACGCCGCGCAGCTCCACTCCCAACCCGGTCCAACCCAGGTCGCGTAGTGGATCGCCTTTCTGTGACAGCTTCGCCGCCACGATCCGATCCAGCGACATCTCGGCGAAGGGGTTCTGACCGCTGAGCAGGATCACCGTCAACAAGCCCAGACTGTAGATGTCGCTCCAGGGCCCGCTCTCGTCCGCGGCGAGTTGCTCGGGGGCGATGAACAGCGGGGTCCCGACGATTCGGCTGGTGCTCCGCCCCTCGTCGATGAACTTCGCCAGTCCGAAGTCGAGCACCCGCACCCAGTCGTCACGCCCACGGATGCGCTGGAGCAGAATGTTGTCCGGCTTGAGATCGCGATGCACGATCCCCGCTTCGTGCGCCACGCCGAGCGCGTCGAGCAGCTGCCAGAGCAACCGCCGCAACTCGTCGACGGAGAACATCGGGTGACGGCCACGTCGAGCCTCGATCTCCCGCGTCAGGGTTCGCGCCTCAGAGACGTACTCCATCACCAGAAAGGGCCGCTCGCGAAAGATGCCGTACCGATGGAGCTGCACGATGTTGGGGTGGTTGAGACGAGCGAGGCTGCGCGCCTCGGCCTCGAATCGACGAAGATGCGAGCGGTGTCTCTCGTCATCGTCGGAGACGGGTGTCATCAATTTGATCGCCACAGGGCGCAACAACGGGACCTGCAGCGCCAGATAGACGCGGCCGAACCCACCGCTACCGAGGTGCCGGACGACGAGATAGTCCTCGATGCAGCGGCCGATCAGGGGATCGGCGTCGCCGCCGTCGAGATCGACACCGCCCGCGCGCGGATCTCGTGGCACGAAGTGGTAGCCGCGTCGCTGGCAGACCTCGGCGTCACAGGGCGCGCCGACCGCACCCTGCGCTTCGCAGAGCGGGCAGATCCCGATCTCGGGTGTGCCGCTGTCGCTCAACCCCTGGACCATCGAGACCCCGCTTCGACGTCACTCACCACGGAACGAGGGCGGTCGCTTCGAATTGAAGGCGCGCACGCCCTCGGCAAAATCGGCGGTCGCCGTGCTCTCGGCGAAGAGCTGCGATTCGAGCTCGAGCTGCTGCTCCAGGCTGTGAGTGGAGCTCGCCGTCAGCAGGTGCTTCAAGCGGGCGATCGCTCGGGTAGGCCCCGAGGCGAGGAGAAACGCCCACGCGCGCGCCGCTCCGAGGAGCTCTGCGGCCGGGACGACGCGGTTGACCAAGCCGAGCTCCGCGACCTGCTGGGCCGAGAGCGGAACAGGGCTCAGAAACAGCTCCATCGCTCGCTTCAGCCCGACGTGCCGCGGGAGAGACCAGGTCGAGCCGCCGTCGGGTGAGGTGCCGAGGGCGAGGTAGGCGAGCGTGAACTTCGCCGTGTCCGCTGCGATCACCAGGTCGCTGGCGAGCGCCAGGCTGAAGCCCGCGCCAGCGCAGGGCCCATGCACGGCAGCGAGCACGGGTTTGGGCAGCTCGCGCATCGCGCGCAGCGCTCGGTGGAGATAGTCCGGTAGCTCACGACCGACGGTCGCCCCCTCTTCGACGAGGTCACCGAAGGCTTTGACGTCGCCGCCCGCGCAAAATCCTCGGCCTTCTCCGCGCATCAACACCGCGCGCACCTTCGCGTCGGTTGCGGCCCGAACCCCAGCGAGCATCCCGTCGATCAGATCGCGGTTTATCGCGTTCAGCCGCTCGGGCCGGTCGAAGACCCATTCCAGCACACCGTTCGTCGGCCCTTCGATTCGTACTGCCATTGGACACGCTCCTTGTTCGATGTCGACATTATCCGGCAGAGCGCTCGACGACTCAAGCGCGAAAGCAGCGTGCGGCTCAGCGGGTTGCCAATTGATCTTCTCGTTTGCATTGGATATGTTCAACGGCGTTGGCGTTCTCACGAGTTGGCAAACCGGAAAAGAGGTACACAGATGAAGGGACACCTACGCGCTCTCACCGTCATCGTCGTGCTCGTCGGTCTCACGGGCAGGGGCATGGCCAAGGACAACCTCAACACCCAGACCTTCCGGCCGAGCGTGAACGGCAAGGGGATGGCGACCAACGAGAGCGGAGAGATCCTCGGGCACTTGCAGTGGACGGTGATGCTGATCCTGAACTACGCGAACAAGCCGGTTTCGCTGTTCGACCGCAGCACCAACAAAGAGCGCAGCGCATTGATCGCCAACCGCCTGGGGGGTGATCTGGCGTTTGCGATCGGGCTGTTCGGCTGGGTCGAGCTCGGCCTCGACGTCCCGGCGACGATCGTTCAGGAGGGATTCGAGCTCGACAATGTCAACGCCGGCATTCGGCGCTTCTGGCTGCTCGGCGACATCCGCCTGATGCCGAAGGTGGCGTTGCTGCGGCGCACGTCGAACGGGCTCGCGCTAAACGCCCAGCTCGACGTGACCTTCCCCACCGCCGACCCGCGCACAGCGACGGGCGACAACATGGTCCTCTTCAACCCGAAGATCAACTTCTCGTATGACGGAGCGATCTACGCCTCACTCAACGTTGGGGCGGTGATTCGCAAGTCGAAGACAATCCGCAACGTCACCTCGGACCATGAGCTGATGCTCAACGCGGCCCTCGGATACACCTTCCGCAGGATCCACTTCACCCTCTTCACCGAGGTCTACGCGACCAGCCCATTTGCGCGCCTATTCAAAGAGAAGGAGGAGTCGCCCGTCGAGTGGGACGCCGGCCTGAAGTGGGAGAAGGGTGGCGTGCAGCTGATCGCTGGCGGCGGGCTCGGCCTGGTCCGCGGGATCGGCTCGCCGGCGATGCGCTTCTTCGCGGGGGTCCGCTACACCTCGGTGCGCTACGACCGTGACGGCGACGGGATCTCAGACGACGTGGACAAGTGCCCCGACGACCCCGAAGACAAAGACGGCTTCGAGGACCACGACGGTTGTCCCGATCCGGACAACGACAAAGACGGGATCTGCGACCCATGGGTCGCCCAACGTGGCCTGTTGGCGAAATATGCGGCGATCTGCCATGGGTCGGACAAGTGCCCGAACGATCCAGAGGACAAGGACGGCTTCGAAGACGAAGACGGCTGCCCCGATCCGGACAACGACAAGGATGGGCTCTGCGATCCCTGGGTCGAGAAGATGGGCCTCGGCGCGAAGTACGCCGGGATCTGCACGGGTAGCGACCGCTGCCCCGACAGCGCCGGCCCCAAAGCGAACGGCGGCTGCCCCTGGGGCGACAAAGACAAAGACGGCGTCCTCGACAACGTCGACAAGTGCCCGACCGTACCCGGTCCGCGCGAGAATCACGGCTGCCCCTGGGGCGACAAAGACAAAGACGGCATTCCCGACAACGTCGACAAGTGCCCCGACAAGCCGGGTCCGAAGTCGAACCAGGGCTGTCCGCTGGCGCAGGTGACGGCGACGAAGATCGAAATCACCCAGAAGGTATTCTTCGAGACGGGTAAGGCGGCGATCCTCGAGAAGTCCTATCCGCTGCTCGCCGCCGTCGCGCAATTGCTCAAAGACCATCCCGAGATCGAGCGGCTGCTCGTCGAGGGTCACACCGACAAGCGCGGCAAGCGGACAACGAACCTTCGCCTCTCACAGCGTCGAGCGAAGGCGGTCGTCGACCACCTCGTCAAGACCCACAAGATCGACAAGAAACGCCTGAAATACAAAGGGTATGGGCCGGATCGACCACTCGACAAAGGGGACAACGAGACGGCGTGGGCGAAGAACCGACGGGTGGAGTTCACGATCGAGAAGCGGCGCGCGAAAACCCCCGAGAAGAAGTGATCAGCGCAGCTGTAGCTTGTTCTTTCCCGCGAACTCCCGCTGAGCCGTCCGCAGAACCTTCAAATCCTGGCCCTCGCGCTTGCTGATCTCGGGCAACAGCTTGGAGATCTGAAGCCGCTTCGCCTGCACGTCGAGCTTGTCGTTCTTGGCGACCTCGAGGATCTTCTTCAGCGTGCCGTTGATCATCTCGCGTTGGCCGTCGAGGAATTTCTGATGGGCGTCGTAGAGCTTCTTCGCGCCGTCGAGATCGGGCACCTTGAGGCCCTTCATCTCTTGATCGACTCGGTCGAAGGCGGCCTTCATCTCGGTGAACTTCTTGTCGAGCGCCGCGCTGTCAGCCTTCTTGCCCTCGAGCACAGGCTTGAGATGACGTCCGAACGCCTGAGCGGCGAGGTTGATCGTCTTGTTCGCGGCGACCAGCTTGTTGTTGAACGCCTGGGCCTCTTTGGTCGTGTTCCGGAACATCCGTTTGACCTGCTTGCACCCCGAAAGGCCCGACGCGATGAGCAGCATCACGAATAGGGCTGACAGATTCCGCGTTTTCATGTAATCCTCCAACCAATCGGTCAATATTGCGGCGGGCCAAGAATAGCACGGTGAGTGAGGACGTACAAAGGAAAAGCCACGAGACGCGGGCACGTCACTCCACCGACGCCTCGTCGGCACAAGCCCAATTGCGACGAGCGCGACGCCTCTCGCTCTATCTCGCGCTCTACCTCGTCACGACCCTCGTTCTGCTCTGGGCACGACCGCTCGCACCCGAGCTCCGACCCGCGCTGAGGCCATCGGGCGACGCCGCCGGACAGGTGCTCGCACACGCCCAGACCGGCGTTCGGCGGCTCTATCGCCGCTACGCCTTCGTCTTCATCGTCGTCCCAGGTGCCGACCGCGACCTGAAACGCGCGTATCGCGAGCTCGAAGAGCGCTACCTCGACCTCGAGCGCTTGCGACGTTCACGCCCCGCCCGCGACCCGGACGAGATGCGTCAATTCGGCCGCGCCTACCTCGCCGCGCAGAGCCGCGTGATCGAGGGCGTCCGCCTCGTCGAGGCGCGCTATCGCCGAGCACGGAGGATGGCGACCGCCGTCGCTCTGCTGTTGTCGTTGGCCTGTGGCATCGTCGCAACTGGGCTCCTGTTGCCGGGGGCAGCCGTGATGCTCGTACCCGGTTTCCTCCCGTTGGTCTCGGGCGATCCACCCGCACTACACCTCGCCTCCTTCATCGTCGCCGCGCCGCCGATCGTAGCGGCCGCGACGCTGCTGCTGGTACGGCTCTGGCGACGGCGCCGCGAGTAGAACTCGCCGGATTTGGGCCGACTTCTCCCGCACGGCGAGCGCGGGCCCGCAAGGCGTGTTATGCTGGTGCTGATCCGAGCACGAGGAGCATCGATGTGTGATGTAGTCGTCGCCAAGCGGAGCGGAACGATCTTCTTCGCGAAGAACTCGGACCGTGACGCGAACGAAGCGCAGCTTCTGGAGTGGCATCCAGCCCGCCGCCACAGGGCCGGCGAGACAGTCGAGTGCAGCTATCTCTCGGTGCCACAAGCGCGCCACACCCACGCAACGATCATCTCGCGCCCGTTCTGGCTCTGGGGCGCCGAAATGGCGGCGAACGAACACGGCGTCGTGATCGGCAACGAGGCCGTCTTCACCCGGGAGAGAGCGGGAAAGATCGGGCTCACCGGAATGGACATGCTCCGCCTCGCCGCCGAGCGGGCCGAGAGCGCCGAGCAGGCGGCGACGCTGCTCGTCGACTGGCACCACACCTACGGTCAAGGCGGCGGGGGATCACTGGAGCGCGGCGACTTTCGCTACTTCTCGAGCTTTCTGATCGCTGATCCATCCTCGATCTGGCTCGTAGAGACCGCGGGACGCGACGCGATCGCCGACCGCCTGGACGGAACGTACGCGATCTCCAACGCCCTGACCAACCGGGAGCTCGCCGCTCGGCACGACTGGCGGCTCGCATCGGCGGTCGCTGGCGCCGCCAAACGTCGGGCGCGAACGAGCGAGCTCGGAAGAGGGTCCGATAGCGTCCTCGACTGGATTCGCGTCCTCTCGGACCACGGAGGATGCGCCACCACCGCGAGCCCGAGCTACTCGCTGATCCGAGGACACCTCGACAGCCCCTGTCAACACGGAGCAGGCCTGCTCGCCGGGAGCGTAACGACCTCGTCGTGGGTCGCCGAGATCGGACCCGAGGGCCTCTCGCTCTGGGTGAGCGCGACGTCCGCCCCGTGCATCTCGGTGTTCAAGCCCGTGCGCGTCGACGAGCCACTCGACGTCGCGCGGCGCGGGGCCGACGTCTACGACGAGCGCAGCTTGTGGTGGCGCCACGAACGCTTTCATCGACTCTATCTCCGCGATCCAGGCGGCCAGCGCCCCCTCTTCGCCGATGAGCGCGACGCGCTGCAACGTCGCCTTCTCGACGAACGACCGACCGGAGCGGAGAGCTTTCGCCTCGCCGACGAGGCTCTCGCGAGCTGGAGCGCGCGCCTCGACGCGGCGCAGGTCCGAGAGCGACGGCCAGCCGCGCTCCGCTGGTATTGGGCTCGCCAGAATCGAGCGGCTCAGATCGTCCTCTCTTGACGCGGCGCCCTCAACCCGAAGGGGGCCCGCGAAACTCGTCGGGGTCGATCGCGTGCTGTTTCAACCACCGGTAGATTTGGTAGCGGTGCTTCCCCAGGTGTTTGGCGACCTGGTTGACGTTTCCGGCGAAGCGGCGAAGCAGCTCGGTGAGCTCGGCGAGATCGGGGGCTGGGCTCGCCTCGCCCTCTTCGACGTCGACGTGGGAACGCCCAGCCTCCTTCGGCACGACGATCTTGGCGTTCTCGTTGAGTTGGTCGACGATTCGCGGCGTCAAATCGTAGGTCGCTCCCGCCGCCTCGACGCGCGCGATGGCGACGATCGACGCCAGCTCGCGGACGTTGAAGGGCCAGCTGTGCAGCAACAAGCGCTCGACGAGCGTCGGAGTCATCTGCAGCGCCGCGTCGCCCGAGAGATGCCGAACGAGCTCGACGATGTCCTCGCGACGCTCGCGCAGTGGCGGCATTCGAACGACCCACTGGGACACGCGGCTGTAGAGATCCGCCCGGAATGCGCCGCGATTGACCGCGGCGATCAGGTCCCGATTGGTCGCCGCGACGACCCGTGCGTTCACCTGCCGATCGACCGTCGCACCGAGGGGGCGGATCTCCTTGCTCTGCAGCACGCGCAATAACTTCGCCTGAAGCGCGGGTGGCAGCTCGCCGATCTCGTCGAGAAAGAGGGTTCCGCCATCGGCGGCGGTGAAGAGACCGTCCTTGTTCTGCTGTGCGCCAGAGAAGGCGCCCCGCACGTGTCCGAAGAGCTCGCTCTCCATCAAGGTCTCCGGCAGAGCGCCGCAGTTCACGGCGACGAAGCGCCCAGCGCGACCGCTCAGACGGTGGATCTCGCGCGCCGCGATGTCCTTTCCCGTCCCGGTCTCTCCGGTCAAGAGCACCGTCGACTCCTGCTTCGCGATCGTCGAGAGCTCGCGCCGTACACGGGCCAGCGAGGCGCTCTCGCCCACCAACAGCGAGCGTTCGGCGTCGCCGTCGGCGAGTCCGAGTCCGGTACGCACGACGACGAAGAAGCAGTCACCGAGCCGGACGACGTCGCCGTAAACCAGCGTCGTCGCCTGCACGCGCCTCCCGTTGGCGAAGGTCCCGTTCGACGAGCCAAGGTCGCGGAGGCGCACCCCCTCGGGGGCTGCACTCACCTCGGCGTGGCGTCGGCTGATCCGCGGGTCGAGCAGCGGACCACCCGCAAAGATCGCCTCGTCTCGGCCAACGGTGATCGCGTAGCTGCCCAGGGAGAGCGGCTCGAATCCGCGACGAGCGCGAGAATGCCAGACCAGCGCGATGCCGGGTCGCAGCGTATCGGCCTCCGAGCGAGAGTCGGCAGCGGAGACGAGGGTCGTCGTGTCAGCCATAGATGCTCCCCAGTATCGCCTCGAGCGTGTCCTCTGTCAACGCGCTCGCCGCCTCGGCACCGGGACGAGGGACGCTTGACAGCTCCCGCGGGCGACGCTACGTTGCGGTTCAATCGAGCCGACACGCGACAATCCGAGCGCGAGGAGGAAAGGCCGTGAACGAACGAGCGCTGTTGATGATTCCGGGTC
>JAGQJP010000791.1 GCA_020430585.1 Myxococcales bacterium
CGGCGACGCCTCGGGTGGCGCAGACGCCTCGGGCAACGCAGGCGCCTCGGGTGGTTCGGACTCGACGAGCGTTGGCTCGCTCTGCTCGTCGTCGACGTCGGAGCGGCTCAGGCGCGAAATGCCCGACTCGACGAAGTAGGCGATCCGCGGCTCGTCGAGGGCACAGAGCTCGTCCCAGGTTCCGCTGGCGATGATCTTGCCCTCGTGCAGCATCGCCACGCGGTCGGCCAAGCGCCGCGTCGAGGCGACGTCGTGGCTGATCACGACGCTCGTGATTTCGTAGCGCTGTCGCGCCTGCATGAGCATCTCGTCGACCTTCTCGGTCATGATCGGATCGAGACCCGTGGTCGGCTCGTCGAAGAGCACGATCTCGGGATTGGTGACCAGTGCGCGGGCGAGGCTGACCCGCTTCTTCATTCCCCCCGAGAGCTCGGAGGGGACCTTCTGCTCGGCACCCTCGAGACCGAGCTCGGCGAGCAGCTCGAATGCACGGCGATGAACCTCGCTGCGCTTCATCCGCGTGTTCTCGGCGAGGGAGAATCCGACGTTCTGCTCGACGGTCATCGAATCGAGGAGCGCGTAGTTCTGAAATAACATGCTCATCCGCTTTCGCAGTTGAACCACTTCGAACTCGTCGATCTCCCAGATGTCCTGCCCGAAGAGCCGCACGGTTCCCGCCGACGGACGGATCAAGCCGATGATCACCTTGAGCAGCACCGATTTTCCCGAACCGCTCTGGCCACAGATCACCGTCGTCTTGCCCGGCAGGATGTCGAGGCTGAAGCCGTCGAGCACGAGCTTCTCGCCGAACCGCACCGTCACGTCGTGGAGCTCGATGATCGGTTTCGAATCGTCGATCGGCCAGCGCTCGCTGTCGGGGACGAGGAGATTCTTGCGCGGCGCGTTTTGGGTCGTGCTCACGAGGCGTTCCAGCGGCTCAGTACGACGTCAGGTAGCGATCGATTTCCCAGCTGTGGACCTGGGAGATGTAATCCTCCCACTCCCGCTCCTTGGCCTGCAAAAAGTGGAAGTAGATCGTGTCGCCCAGCGTCTGGCGCACCAGCCGATCTTTCTCCATGAAGTGCAGAGCCTCGTCGAGATTTGCAGGCAGCTCGCCCACTCGCAGGCGACCGCGCTCCCGGGCGCTCATGCGAAAGATGTTCTTGTTCACGGGCGGACCGAGCTCGAGCTTCTCTTTGAGGCCATCGAGGCCCGACGCCAAAATGACGGCGAGCGCCAGGTAGGGATTACAACTCGGGTCGGGGGCGCGATATTCCACGCGCGTCGACTCACCGCGACGCGCCGGAACTCGGCAGAGCGGACTCTGGTTCCGCGCCGACCACGCCACATGCGTCGGGGCTTCATATCCGCGCACCAACCGCTTGTACGAGTTGACCAGCGGGTTGGTGATCGCCGTGATGCCTCGCGCATGCTCGAGCAGCCCGGCGATGAAGTAGCGCGCCGTGTCGCTCAACTCATGCTCGCCCTTCGTGTCAAAGAAGGCGTTCGTCCCCTTGCGCGAGACCGACAGATGCATGTGCAACCCCGATCCCGAGACACCGTACAATGGCTTGGGCATGAACGTCGCGTGCAAGTTGTAGTCGGCGGCGACGCGGCGCGCGATGAACTTGAACGTCGCCAGGTTGTCCGCGGTCCGCAGCGCGTCGGTGTGGCGAAAGTCCACCTCGTGCTGTCCGCGCGCTACTTCGTGATGCGACGCCTCGACGGAGATCTCGAGCTTCACCAACTCGTCGATGATCCGTCGGCGGACCAGCTCCCCGCGGTCGATCGGCGCCTGATCGAAGTAACCGCCCGGGTCGAACGAGCGAATCGTCGGAGCGCCGTCCGGCGAGCGGTGGAAGAGGAAGAACTCGACCTCGGGCCCGCAATTGGTCTCGAACCCGAGCTTGGCGAACTCGTCGTTGACCCGCCGCAATACGCTGCGCGGGCAACTCGGCGAGGGAGAGCCATCGGGATTCTTGATGTCGCAGATCAGGCGCGCGATCGGCCCGATCGAATCCTCGGACGCCAGCACCTTGAGCGTGCTGTAATCCGGCTGCAACAACATGTCCTCTTCGGTCTCCCGCGCGGTGCCCTCGAGGGACGATCCGTCGAAGAGGATGTTCCCCGAAAGCGCCTTGCCGAATTGCGGCGCGGGAACTTCCACCGCCTTGTTGAGGCCGTTGATATCGGTGAACTGCAGGCGCAGGAACTGGGCCTTTTCATTTTCGAGAATCTTGGCAACGCTCTTTGCATCCATATTCGCAATCCCTCAGGGCAGACAGAGCTTCAACGCAACGCCCGCGATCTTCAGCAGGTCGGGAGAGCTCCCCATCGCCAGGTCGGTGACGATCGGCACCAGATCCTGCCCGACGGCGATCGCCGTATCGGTCGTACACTGAAAACCAGCCAGACAGGTCTTCACCAGGGTTGGTCCGAACTGCACCAACGGGCCGAGGTCCGACCCAACGGTCGCGCTATCCGCCTGGGCGCAGGCGAGCTCTTGGGCCTGCGGACTGGCGTTGACCAGGCTATCGCAATTCGAGATCACCGTCGGCGTGATCAGCGC
>JAGQJP010000792.1 GCA_020430585.1 Myxococcales bacterium
CCCGCCGCTTCGACGAGGCGGATGATCTGCCAGGTCTCGGCGATACCGCCCGTGAAGCAGGCGTCGGGTTGATAGATGTCGTAGCAGCCGCGCTCGAGCATCGTTCTGAACTCGGGCAGCCCCTGGCTGTTCAACTCGCCGCCGCAAATGTCGATCGACGTAGCCTGTCGCAGCTTCGCCAACGACGCGTAGTCGTCCATCGGCAGCGGCTCTTCGACCCACGAATAGCCGAGCGCCTGGGCCTCCAGAGAGAAGGCGAGGGCGCGCTGGTAGTCCCAGCGCGGTGCATCCTTGACGACCGCGACGCGCCAGCCCTGGTTCGCATCGATTCCGAGCTGCATCCGCCCGCCGAGGGCGGCGGCGACGTGGCGAATCTGCGCGAGATCGTCTTCGATGGTGGCGTCGTGGACGCGCAGCTTCGCGGTCTCGAACCCCTCGGCGCGCCGCTTCTCCAATTCTTCGACGCGTTGCCAGCCGGTCTTGACCTCTCCTGTCGAGGCGTAGAGCTTGATCGGCTCTCCGCGTTCGCCGCCGAGCAGCTCGTAGACCGGTTTGCGCCGCGCCTTCCCGATGATGTCCCAGCAGGCGGGCTCGAGCCAGCCCATTCGTTGACCGAGGTAGCCGATCTCACGAAGGCGCTGGCGGATCGAGGGGATGTCATCGGCCCGCTCGCCCAGCAAATATGGGCCGAGCAGCGCTCCGAGACCCTCGCGCTCGCGCCCCAACGCAGCGCCAGCGCTCCACCCCTCGAGTCCCGACGCCGTGCGGAGGCGTACCAGGGTGAAGCGGTTCTCGCTCTGCGGGAATCCGGGGATCCAACTCGGATAGAATGTGTGGGTCAACGGTATCGCGACGTGCCAGAGATCGATCTCGGTGATTTTCATGACGCCTCCTCGCGTGCCTGGCTACGTTGTACCAGATCACGCGGCGTCTTTGCAGTACCGAGCGTCGAGAGCCTACGGGGTGACGAGGAGAACGCCTCCCGCGTCGGGTTTCGGGCCGTTCGACGCGGGGACGATCAGAACGTGCAGACCGTCGGACTCGCTCGACGTGGTGACGCTGTACGCCTGTGTCGGGTCGAGCCCGGTCACCAGCTGTCGCGCGGTGTCCGCGGCCACGACGTAGGAGACCTTCTCCACCGCACCGATGGTGACGGGGAAGAGAACGGCGGTTGGGGTCGGCCCGCCGATCCGCACTCCGGCGAAGGGGGTTCCGCCGTCGCTCTCGATCCGCGACGTCGGCAGCGGCGAGACACCGCTGTCGGCGCCTTGGAGGACGTGCAGGAAACGCGCGACCTTCGGATTCCCTGGCGCTTCGACCATCACCCGGTAGCGCATCAGTGAGCCTTCGGCGGGCTCGTCCGTCGCCTCGAGGAGGTCGGTCGTCTCGGCGACGATCGTCGGATCGCTCGGTAGCAGCGTGGTCAGGAAGAGCTGTTGCCCCGATGCGGTCTTCATCGACGTCAGCGTCCCTTTCACGGTTGCGATCTCGGGGAGATTGAGCCAGAAGCGCTTGAAACGCCCGTCGCTCTTCGTCTCCGCTCGGTCGTAGAGCACGATCACGTCCGGCTTGAGCCAGACCACCGAGCGGCTGGCGTGGACGACGTCGGTGCAGCTCTCGTAGGTCGAGTTGTAGAGCGCCGTCGAGTCTCCGAGCGCGTAAACGTAGTCGGTGTGCAGGCTGTGGCGTAAGACTTGCGCTCCCTCGTCCGAGACATAGAGCCATTGCGAGCCGACGAGCCAGTTCTGGTAGCGGTAGTCGTTCTCGCCGCGATCGGGTTTGTCGTTCTGGATCGTGAGCGTGTTCTTGTAGTCCGACTGGGCGATGATCATCCCGTACCCCGTTCGGTCCTTGGTCAGCCACTCGCCGTTGCGGTAGAGCTCGATCATGTTCCCGTCGCCGTGCTGATGGTCGACGCTGTTCCACGAGAGCTTGAAGGTGAACCAACTCGCCGCTTTGCTCCAATCGGTGCGCGAGAGGACGCGCCCCAGCCCGGCGGCGAAATGATCCGTCGGCATCTGAGGGCGCGGATCGGAGGGGGTTGGTGCCGCCGGGTCGTAGAGCAGAAAGTAGAGGATGCTGCCGAGGATGTCGTCGCTGCTGCCGATTCGATCGCCGAGCTTCGTCGGGCCGCCGGGCGCCATTTCGCGCTGAATCCAGCGCAGCGCCGCGGCTCGCGTCGTGTTTCCTCGCTGCAGATCGTAGAGCGCGAGAGGCGCGAAGAAGGCGATGTAATCGGGCGCCCAGTATTTCTGGCCGTCGCCGTACCAGGCGGGTTGGTAGACCGGCCCGATGTAGTCGTAGATCACCCGTGTATCGGGGCTCATGCTGTGGAGGTAGGCCGTCAGCGCCTGGTCCCAGAAGGGGTTGGTGTCGATGCGCACCTGTGGCCCCGATTTCGTCGGGTCGTCCTCCCCTGCCGTGTGGAGCGCGAAGAGGAACTGCACGACGTAGGCGAGGGACTGGGGGCTGTATTCGAAGCCCTCGGGCAACAAGCCGCCGACGGTGTCCTGGCGCAGGGTGTGATCGATCACATAGAGCCAGGCGCCCGTCGCGTTGGTCAGCGCCGAGCGCAGCTCGTTTCCTGGGTCGTCGGCGGGGTCGAGGGACAGCGCCATCAAGCCGATGTTGCGCATGTGGGCGGTGTAGTAGTTGTTCATCGACCAGCGGTTTCGTTCGGCGTCGGTGAGCAGAGACGGGTCGTTGACTACGCCGATCGGCTCGGGGTGGTTGTTCGACGTCGTCGTCGCGTGGATGTTCTCGTCGATCCAGCGCAGAAACACGGTGCGGATCAGCGCCTTGTCCTCGGTGCTGAAGTAGGCGTAGGCCCAGTCGACGGTCAGGCCGAAGCCTTCGCCCCACCAGCGGGAGCGGTTGCTCGTCGAGAAGGCGGGGTCGCGAAAGGGAGCGTCGTCGAGCACTCCCTTGGCGGCTTCTCCGATCGCGTACATCAGCAGGTCGCGCGCGCGCTTCCCGTAGTCGGCGCGCGTATTCTCGTCGGGGTGAATCTGCGACATCAGCGCGAACAGCATCGCGCACGCCTCGGTCGGGTAGGGCGTCCAGCCGCCCGCCGAGCCGTTGTCCTCGCTCGGGAGATGGCCGTCGTCCATCGCGTTCTTCATCTCGGCGGCGACGTGCGCCAAACCATTGGCGTAGATCGGGTTCGAGCCCTGGGCCCAAGAGCGCAGACGCGGCAGATCCTCGGCGGTGATGAAGAGCCGCGGATGCCCCGTCACGGGCGTCACCGTCCCGATGTCGACATTCGAGAGGTCGTCGGGCCACTGCGCGTCGTGGACGTCCGCGACGGTGGTGAGCTGATCGTCGTCCATCACGTCGGCGACCGCGTCGTTCGAGCCGCTCTGGTCGTTCGTCCCTGACGCCCTCGACGAACAGCCGGCGACGCCGGAGAAAAAGAGAAACACGATCCAAATCCAGCCGATCGAAGAGGTGTAACGCGTGCTCATGAGGTCCCTCGATAGATTGTTTGTTGCAATATACCAGCAGGCGGCACGTCGGGCAAGGTAAGTTGTTGCAAAATGCAACAGGTGTGGTGTTGTTCTCGTCCCTGGTGGCGACGGGCGCGACGGAAACGAGCACGGCGGAGATTTGTGGTTTAGACGAGTGGTACGACGATCTCGAATCGATTCTTCGCGGGGAGCGCGGACTGGGACGTGACGGCAACCTCCGTCTTCGTCACCCCGTGAGGCGCGCTAGCGACCGGCCATCGCGCGAATCCGCAGACGCAGCGCGTTGAGCTTGATGAAACCCTCGGCGTCGTACTGATTGTAGACGTCGTCTCCGTCGAAGGTCGCAAAATCCATCCGATAGAGAGACTTTGGCGCCTTGCGCCCGCGGATCGAGACGTGGCCCTTGTAGAGCTTGACGCGGACCGTGCCGGTCACGCCCTTCTGGCTCTCGTCGATCATGGTCTGCAACATTTCGCGCTCTGGGGTGAACCAGAAACCGTTATAGACCAGCTTGGCGTAGTAGGGGATCATCGAGTCGCGCAGGTACATCGCCTCGCGATCCATCGTGATCGATTCGAGGGCGCGGTGTGCCTTGTGCAGAATCGTTCCGCCTGGCGTCTCGTAGACGCCCCGCGACTTCATCCCGACGAAGCGGTTCTCGACGATGTCGTCGCGCCCGACGCCGTGTCGCCCCCCGATCTGGTTGAGCGTCTGCAAGAGCAGCGCAGGTGACATCCGCTCGCCGTTCACCGCGACGGGCGTGCCGGCCTCGAACTCGATCTCGAGCTCTTCGCTCTTGTCCGGCGCGTTCTCCGGGGAGACCGTCAGGCGAAAGATCTCGTCGGGCGGCGAGCACCAGGGATCTTCGAGGATGCCCCCCTCGTACGAGACGTGCAGCAGGTTGGCGTCCATGCTGTAGGGCTTGTGGCGCGACGACGAGACGGGGATCTGCTTGCGCTCGGCGTAGTCCAGCAGATCCTGTCGGCTGCGGAACTCCCAGGTGCGCCAGGGCGCGACGATCTTGATGTCGGGGCTGAGGGCATAGCAGGTCAGCTCGAAGCGCACCTGATCGTTACCTTTCCCCGTCGCGCCGTGGGCGACGGCGTCAGCTCCCTCGAGGCGGGCAATCTCCGCCATGCGCCGACCGATCAGCGGTCGCGCCAGCGCCGTTCCCAACAGGTACGTCCCTTCGTAGACCGCGTTCGCACGCAAGGCGGGAAAGACGTAGTGTTCGGCGAACTCTTCGCGAAGATCTTCGATGAAGACCGATGACGCGCCGGTTTTCCGGGCTTTGATATCGAGCCCATCGAGCTCTTCACCCTGCCCGATGTCCGCCGTGAAGGTGATCACCTCACAGCCGTACGTCTCGATCACCCAGGTGAGCATGACCGAGGTGTCCAGACCCCCGGAATACGCCAGCACCAGCTTCTTGATTGTCTCTGCCATCGCATTCTCCTCGAAATGCCGTCGCGAAATGAAGTTCTAGTGTCCAGTTGGGCGCTGCTTTGTCAACAGCAAAGTGCGCCGCAGCGCCTCGATTTTCGAGTAAACGATTTTTGCGCCGGACGGACAATGAATAGGACCAGGCAAATCGGCGGTGGGCGTCGACGGAACGATCTCGAAGCGCCCACGCACCAGAAAAAGGGGAAACCGATGGCCAACGATTCGATGTCGCGCCGTGTGCGCTTGCCTTTTTATCGTCGCTCGGACCTGCTCGGCACCGCTCGACCGGGTGTCGTAACCCAGCCGCTACCCGACAAGTCGACGATTCCGGATCTCGAGATGCACGATTCCGGGTCGTTTCCTGATCCCGCTCTGCTGACTCCGCGCCGTGGTGCAGGTCGTCTTGAGCGCGGCGGCACGGGAATCAGCGGGACGAGCCCGTCGACGCTCGACAACGAGGGCGGCAGCTTCAATCCGTTGCCCACGGGCGCTCCTCCGACCCGAGTGCTACCACAGATGCCGGCTCAGCCGCCGAAGCGACGTCCAATGGTCACCTCCGGGCGGAACGAGAGTGGGATCCGCGAGCTTAGCCTTCCGAGAATCAGCAAGAACGACGATTTGCGGTTGTTGAGGCGATTCACGCGCCTGATTGATCTGGACCTCAGCGGGAGTCAGGTCTCCGACATCTCCGAGCTCGCCTGTTTGCGCAAGCTCGAGCGGCTATCGCTCGCCAAAACACCGATCCTCGAGATCGATGGTGTCGCTGAGCTCGGCTGTTTGCGCAAGCTGGACCTGAGTTACACGTCGATCGACGACGTTCGCGCCCTTCGCGCTCTTCCGGTTCTCGAGGAGCTGGATCTCTCGTTCAGCAACGTCCGTGATCTGAGCCCGCTCTCGGCTCTGCCGCGGCTCACGCGTCTGATCCTACGCGGCTCGCCCGTCCAAGACCTGGCGCCCGTTGCCGAGCTGCGCTCGCTGCGATACCTCGACATCAAGGGCTGTCCCATACGGACGTTGCGCGTGCTGCGGCCGATCGTCAACAACTGCCGGATCATCGTCGATGCGGCGATGGCCGAGCGCTTGCGTCGTGCGCCGAAGAAGCGATAGCGAAAGCGGAGGGAGCGAGTTATACGAGCGTCAGCGTGGGGGAAGGGTCTGTTTGTTGGCGAAGGCGGTCGATCCGCTCTTGCAGGTA
>JAGQJP010000793.1 GCA_020430585.1 Myxococcales bacterium
CTGGTCAAGCACCAGGCCTGGCTCGAGCTCGGCCTGCTCGCCCATCGCGGGCTGCCGTTGGATCTCGAGCGCTGGCGGCGCTGGTTGCGATCGAAAGGATGGCAAACCTCGCCGTCCCCGCCGAAATAATCGGCCTAAGGCGATTTGATGTCCAGTCGAGCCCTCATCGTTCTCGTCCTCGCGCAGCTCGTTCTCCTGGCGAGCGCGCCACCGCTGTTCGCCCGCACCGCCTATTACGTCGAAGTGCAGGACCCCTTCACGCGCGTCACGGGGCTCAAGGAGCTTCTCGAGCACCTCGGCTACACGCCGCGCGAGCTCAAGGCGAGGCAGCTCTCGCGCTCGCTGCCACCACGCGCGATCGTGGTCATCGGCTCGTTCGCCACCGCCGATCCCGCGGTGCGCCGCGAGCTGCAACACGCGAAGCGCGCGATCACCCGCTTTCTAGAGGGTGGTGGCACGCTGATCCAGCTGACCCAGGCCCACAAACACGAGGGACGCATCCCCTGGTTGCCGGCAGCCCTCGCCGCGACGCGGGGCGATTTCGACTATGAGCGGCCCGTGGTGATTCACCCCGACCACCCGCTGTTTCGCGCGAAGACCGCGCTGTTCAGCGCCTGGGAGATTCGCCCACCCGGCTGGAAGCAGGCCTCGAGTTACATCACTGCGAGCGAGACATTCAAGCTCGCCAAGGGCTTTCGTGTGCTCCTCGCCCACGACGAGCGCAGCACCTTTCCCGCGCTGCTCAGCGCACGCGTTGGCCGTGGCTGGCTCGTGCTGAGCGCGATGGCCCCCGACAAGGTCTATCGGCACGGCACCTCCGACCAGATGAAGAGCGAGGCCGCCGAGTTCCTCAAAGGGCTGCTCCGCTACTACGCCAGCGGCCGACGACGCATGGTGTTTCGACCGGACGCGACGTTCGAGAGCCATCCACTGCGACGGATCGGGATCGTCTTCGACGATCGGAATCGCAACGGACAGCTCGACCCGGGTGAGCCGGGCTTGGCCAACCAGATCGTGCACTTCGGCCTGAAGACATTGCGCACGGACGCGACGGGTCGCTTCCAGCTCACGGTGCCGGCGGACCGGATCCAGACGGTCTCGGTGCACATCCCGGCGAACAAGCAGGCGACGACGCGCTTCTACTGTCGCACCAACGACCCGGCGCCGATCGAGTTCGGCCTCGCCGAGCGCCCTGGCCCGATTCCCGAGCGCTACACGATCGCCCAGATCAGCGACACCCACATCGCCGGCTGGCGTCTCGAAAAAGACGGCGAGCGGTTGCGCGCCCTGGCCCGCGAGCTGAACGAGCTGCGGCCACGGCCGGCGTTCATCCTGCACACGGGCGACATCACGACGAGCTGCCGTCACAGCGAGTGGCGGACGTATCTGCCCTTCATCAAGGCGCTCGAGGCGACGATCTTTCACCTGATGGGAAACCACGATGTCTCGAAGGGGCCGGGTCACGCCGACGTCTTCCGCAGCTATCTCGGCCCCGAAAACTACACCTTCGACTACGGGCCGCACCGATTCGTCGTCGGCTACCACCGCTATCGCGGAAATCCGCTCCACGAGTGGATGACCGAGCAGATCAAGAAGAGCGATCGGCCCGTGGTGTTGGTGATCCACCACTTCCCCTCGACGCGCTTTCTCGAGCAGGTCAAGGACTCGAAGCTCTTCGCGATCATCCACGGCGATTGGCACTCCTCCAAGGTCAACCGCAACGACGGCCGCATCTGGAACGTCAATTCGCCGACGGTGCTGATGGGCGGGCTGGATCACTCGCCGAAATCCTACCGCTTGATCACGCTCTCCCGCGACGGGATCGAGACGGATCTGCGCTACACGGGCGTGCGGCGACTGCTGCGAATCGTCTCGCCGAGCGAGCGCAGCCCGCGGCGGGTCGCCGTCGTCGTCACGGCGTACGACAGCGCCGACCCGGTTACGGGCGTGCGCTTTCGCCTGCTCGACGAGGCGGGGCGCGTGACGCGGAGCGGCTCGCTGACGCGCAAGAGCCGCTTGTCGTACATCGCCGAGCTCGATCTGACGAACGGTCCACGGCGGCTCGAGGTCACGGCCGACCAACAGAGCGGCGGCCACTTCGCCCTCGAACGACGCTTCACGGTCGCCGATCACACGCCGCGTCCGATCGAGCTCAAGGGCGTGGCGACGATGTTCCGCCTCAACCCGGAACGCTCGGGGTCGAACGTACCGCTCGGCACGCCCCTCGAGTTGCGCTGGGTCGCGCCGACGGGAGGCACGGTCTACCTCCAGAGCCCGCTGCTCTCGCGCGACGGCCTGCTCTATCTGAGCCACGAGGATCGGCACAGCGCGACGGCGAAGAGCGCGGGCGTGACGGCTTTCGACGCCCACAGTGGCAGCCGACGCTGGCAGACGTTGACGGGCGAGTCGATCCTACACAGCCCGCTGCTGCACAAGGGCACGATCTTCGCCCAGGGCATCAACGGCACGATCTTCGCGCTCAGGGCCAAAGACGGCCGCGTGCGCTGGAAACGACGGATCGAAGCGCTGAAGAAGCCGTACTACGAGTCGTACTGGCCCGCCTTCTCCCCGCTGATCGTCGCGCACCGCCTGCTGTTGACCCATCCGCCGGCGCCCGTGCTGCTCGATCCCGACGACGGGCATGACCAGTTTCTCCTCGAGCAGCTCGGCCGCGAGGCGTTCCTGACCTACAGCTCCCCCGCGGTCTCGGGCCGAACCGCGGTGATGGGCAGCCTGCATCACGGGATCCGCGCATTCCGCGTGGGCAAGAACCCCAAGACGCTCTGGACGACCGGCAAATTCCAGGTCTCGGCGACGCCCGTGCTCGTCAAGGGCCGCGTCTTCGTCGTCGCCCATCGCGAGTTGAAGGTCTACCAGTTGTCGAACGGCACGCTGCTCTACCATCACAAGCTGCCCTACGGCTACAACGTCTCGACTCCGGCGGTCGAGGGGCACACGATCTACGTCGCCACGGCGAGCGGGCGCTTGATCGCGATCGACTGGACCAACGGCCAGTCGCGCTGGACCTTCACCGCCGAGAAGGCGATCCTCGACACCCTGCCTTATCGATTCGACTCGCCGACCCTCTCGAGCTCCCCCGTGATCGCCGGGAGGCTGATCTTCATCGGGGGAAACGACGGCAAGCTCTACGCGATCGCAAAAGAGAGCGGCCGCGTCGTCTGGTCCTACGACCTCGGCTCGCCCGTCGCCTCGACGCCACTGATCTCGGGGAACACCCTCTTCGTCGCCGCGTACGACGGCAATCTGTACGCCTTCGTCCGCCGCTAGCCAGCGCCGCGACTCAACGTTTCGTCAGCCACTGGCCAGAGTCCGACTCATCGACGCAGAGAGACGTTGGACGGGAGATTCTCCGCCACACGGACACGCTGACGTTTGAGCTCGATCTCGATCGACCGGCCGCCGGGTAGCGGAAAGCGCATCACGCCGTGCACAGTAGCCGCCGTCGAGGTGGGAACCCGGCGTTTGACGAAGTCGGCGTACGCGTCGTAGAACTCTTTGGCGTCAGCGGCGCTGTCCCAGTGAGTCTCGAGGAGGATCGAGATCGGCCCGGCCGTGCCGAAGCGCAGGGTCAGCATCTGATCCCCGTTCCAGCCCGCCGCCGCGCGCTGCGCCACGTCTTCGGGAACGTGAGACTTCAGGAGCGCGAGCAGCCCGTACTCGCCCGCGACGTCGCGATGCAGGATCTTGGCACGCCGGCGCCACGAGCTGGGCAGCTTCACACGAAC
>JAGQJP010000794.1 GCA_020430585.1 Myxococcales bacterium
CAGGCGTTTGACGCCGATCTCGCCGATCCGTAGCCGGATCGACGAGCGCCCGGCGATCGGCTCGGCGCGCCAGGCGATCACGTAGCGGCTCGTCGCGAAGGCGAGAACCGCGGGCTCGGTGGGGCGCTTGCCGCGCGCGACGATCGTGTCCGCGGGCACGATCGACGGCGTGTTCTCGGGCGGCGTCTCGGGTGGGCGCTTCGGCGTCCGTCGCGACGTCGACTCGATCGTACGATGCGTCGCTTTGGCCGCCTTCTCGTCGCAAGCGCCGAGACAGCAGGAGGAGATGAAACACGCGCCTAGCAGCGCGCGCTGGAATCGGTGGTGAACGGGCATCGTGACCTCGTCGACTCGTCTGACAGCGGGTGCTCACGATCGGGGCGGCGTGCGCTCTCGATCCGAGCGGAGTGCGCTCTCGATCCTAGGGGGGCCCAGCGATCTCGTCAACAAATCTACGGGTTGGAATGGGGAGCTTTCGTCGAGCCGTCACGGCGTGCGTCGTCTCGACGGTCGTCGTCGTGATGGTCGTGGTGTGCCGCGTCGAGGTGCTGGTCCGCCTCTTCGAGTTGCGCCAACAACACCTGGCGGCCGACGATGTAGCCGATGATGAAGCCGACGAGCAGCAGCACGGGGATGTAGAACATGTGTGTCGAGGTCATGACTTCTCCGCTTTGAGCGCTCGCAGCCGCGCGTTCAGCTCGGCGAGATCGCGCTCTTGTCGTCGGAACACGCGGCGCAGAAAGAGCATGTAGCCGAAGACGGCGGCCCAGATGAACAGGTACGCCAAGACGAGCATCGTCATGCCGCTCACCTTCTCACGGCTCGCCTGCATCGTCAGGCTGCCCGAGCTCGGCTTCTTCGTCCCCGGTTTGGTCTCGCTCGTCGGCTCACGATCGACGACCCGCGGCTTGCCGGGATCGGACTTCTCGGGCGTGAGAACGGGGATCGTGATCACGAATCGCTCTTTCTGTCGCTCGATTTTCGGGACCCCGAGCTTCATCGGGGGGCTTTCGGCGAAGCTCGTCGGGCTCAACAGCACGGTGAGTACGAGCGCGACGGTCAGCAGTGTGAAATGGCGCATCATCATCTCTCTCATTGGCTCGGTTTGGCGCTAGCCGCCACCACGGGGGGCTCACCGAGCTCGTAATCGATCAGTCGGGCGTAGGCGCGATCGAGCTCGACCTGCTGCCGCTCGATCGAGTAGCGCGTGTAGAGCAGGAGCCCGAACATGATGTACATCGTGGCCATCGAGATCATGAACGCCGCCTGCATCGTCGGGTCCTTGATCCCGCCGCCGCCTTTGCCCATCACGTTCGGATGGGTGCCGCCCCACATCTGCACCGCGTAGTGGATCAGCGGGACATCGGCGAAGCCGAGGGCACCGAGTCCGGCAGCGATTCGCTTGCGGCTCTCCGACTCGGCGGCGAAGGCCCGCAGGAAGAGGTAGGCGACGTAGATCAGGAACACGAGCAGCGTCAGCGTCAGCCGCGGGTCCCACTCCCAGTACGTGCCCCAAGCTTTGCGGCCCCATAGCGGCCCGGTCACGAGCACGATCGACGCGTAGATCAGACCGAGCTCGGCTCCCGAGCGGGCGAGGGCGTCGACGTTGTCGCGGCGTTCGACGAAGAAGTTGTTGATCCCGGCCCAGAGGCCTCGGCCCTTCTTGCGACGGCTGAAGACGAGGTAGATCACGCTCGAGCCCGCGCAGACCGAGAGCCCGAGAAACATCGAGATCGCCGAGGGCACGTGGAAATAGAAGATCTTCTGCACGATCCCCATCTGCGCTTCCATCGGCGAGTGGAGGAAGATCCAATAGAATGCGTGGGCGAAGAGCAGGAGCATCAAGACCACGAAGAACTCGTAGGCGTAGCGGAATCGCTTCATCCCTCAACCCTCCCCGACGAGATGGCCGAAGACCCAGAGCCCCAGCACGATGAAGAGCATGTCGAAGGCGAGGGCCATCGTCAGCCAGCGGTTGATCTGGTCGACGTCGCCGCCAGCGAAGATCGAGAAGGTCGCCTTGACGCAGGTGATCAGAAGCGGTGCGATCACGGGATAGAAGATCAGCGGCAAGAGCACCGCCTTCATCCGAGCGTTGATCAACATCGCCGAGAAGAGCGTGCCGACGGCGCAGAAACCGATCGTGCCGAGGAAGAGGATCGCCAGAAAGCGCGCCGGATCGGGCAGTGAGCCGACGTTGAAGAAGACCACCACGATCGGCACAAGGCAGGCCTCCATGACGAGCGTAAAGACGATGTTCGCCAACGTTTTCGAGATATATATCGCGCTCGGTGGTGTCGGAGATAGGAGCAAAGCCCGAATGCAGTCGTTCTCACGCTCGCGCTCGAAGGTGCGCAGGAGCGAGATCGTTCCGCTGAAGATGATCGCCACCCAGAACACACCGGGCAGATACTGGCGCGAGACGTCGCCGTGAACGTAGAAGGCGAAGGTGAAGACGACGACGACGAGGATCGCGAAGAAGGTCATCGTCAACAACACCTCCCGCGAGCGCATCTCGACCATGAAGTCTTTGTGGAACATCGCGAGCGTTACGCGCAGATAGGGGTTCTTGACCGTCATCTTCAAAACCGTTCGTCTGCCAGTTGCTGAATCTGCTGCTCGGACTCGACGGGTCCGTCGAAGACCAGGTGGCCCCGCGAGAGGATCAAGACGCGTTTGCAGAGCCGCGCGACGAGGTCCATTCGGTGCGAGACCAGGAGCATCAGGCGATCGCCCGAAGCGGTCGCTTCGAGCATCTTCATGAACCGCTCGACGGTCTGCCGATCGAGTCCGGTGAAGGGCTCGTCGAGCAACCAGAGCGTCGGGTTCTTGATGATCACTCGGCCGAGGCCGAGACGCTGCAACATTCCGCGCGAGTAGTTTCGCACCCGCTGATTGCGGGCCTCGAAGAGATCGACGTCGTCGAGCACCCCGTCGAGGTCGATGCTCGAGCCGTAGAGCTCGCGAAAGAACTGCAGGTTTTCGACCGCCGTCAGCTCGGGATAGAGAAACGGCTGGTGCGCCAGCCAGCCGATCGCGCCGCGCAGCCTCTCGCGATCGGGGTGGTCGGCGTAGGTGTGGGCGCCGTAGCGGATCGAGCCCGAGGTCATCGGCAGAAGCGACGAGATCATGTAGAGCAGCGTGGACTTGCCCGAGCCGTTGGCGCCGATCAAGCCCGTCAGCTCGCCAGCTTTCAGCTCCAGGCTGACTTTGCGGACCACTGGACGACGATCGTAGACTTTGACCAGCTCGTCGACGTTGACGGTCGAGAAGAGGGGCGCGCTCATTTTTTCGCGGCCCCTGACCCGAACTCTCGCTCCAGCGTCTCGAGCGCGTCGAGGGCGCGTTGCGTATAGAGCGCTTCGAGGCGGCGCTTGTCGTCGGCGGAGATCTTGTTCATCGCGTAATCGTCTTCCAGTTCGCGCAGGGCGTCAAGATAGCGGTTGCGCTCTTCGACGAGCTCGAGGCGACGCGGATCGTCGGCCTGGACCGCTTCGGTCTGCCCACCGAAGAGGTGACGCAGCATCCGGATGATGAAGTAGAGGGCGATCAAGATCGCGACGGAGATGATGAATGGGGCCATCGCTCAGCGCTCCATGTCTCGATTGCGCATCGCGTCGCGCAGCCGCTTCTGCGCCGCTTCGTCGATCGGAGCGGCGTCGCCCACCGTGCTCTCGTTCGCCGCCGCTCGCTTCGACCAGCCGCGGATCGCGAGGCCGAGGACCAACAGCACGAGCACCGCCACGCCGAGCGGAATGACCCAGCTCAAGGCCTTGTTCGAGTTCGTCAGGACGCGATCATACGGCGCGTTGACCGACTTCGCGTAAAACGTCGCCATCTGCTCGAAGCTCTCGCCAGCGTCGAACTGCACTCGCATCACGCGCTTCCAGTTCTGCGCAAAGCCGCAGTTGCACTCGTCCAACGGACGGAGGGGGCAGTCGCCGCACATACAGCGGAGCTTCGCCATCTGCTTGAGAAACGCCTTGTCACTCTCCGAATCTCCCCGCAGAACGTGGGGTTGGTAGGTGTTGACCAGCTTCACCAGCGAGCCGTAGAAGAACGCGCGCAGCTGCCCGATCTCGTCGGACTGCTTCTCGAGCTCGGCCTTGAAGCCCTGATAGACCGACTTGCCGAGCTGGCAATCGCATTTGGCGATCGAGCTGCGCTTGTAGGTCACGCCACCGCCCTCGCGGCAGACGCAGACGACGACGCTCTCGAACTTCGTCAGCCAGCGCTGCTTGTCGGCGGAGAGCGAGGTGGCGGAGGCGGCCGATCCCAACCAGATCGTGATCGCCGCAACGAGCGCCCCGATCGAGAGAAGGCGATGGTTCATCGGTGGAATTTCCGCTCAGTGTTGACGCCGAGCGACCTTGTTTTGGCGCAGCTTGTTCTTGTAGTTGACCATCTCGTGCTGATCGTACTTCTTGTCTTCGTAGCGCGACGGGCACTTGACGAGGATGCGGGTCGCCGTGATCATGCGGCTCTTGTCGAGTTTTCCCGTGATGATCACCTGCCGATCCTCGGCGAAGGGATCGGGCATCGCGCCGTGGAAGTGGACGTCGAAGGTCTTTCCACCCTGGCCGACGATCTGGAACCGATGATCGAAGTTGTCGTTGCGCCCGACGGACCACGACTCCTTGACGACCTTGCCTTCGATCTTGATCGGCTTTCCGACGAAGGCGTCGGGGTTTTTGGCCACTTGCTCTGGGCTCACGGAGTGACGGCCGCCCGTGACGCTGGAGTAGACGAGCAGCCCCACCGCCACGACGGTGACGATGGTCGCGATCGTTTTCCAGCTCATGCCGCTCGCTCGGGGGTTGGACTCTTCCATCTCGTCTACTCTCCCGTCAGTCAAACCTACTGGGTATATACCGAGATCGAACACCGATGTAAAGCGCCAACGCCGCGCACGGTCAGGACCAGTCCGCCACCGTTGGCTCGTCGAGGAGCGCTCGGACGTCTGCGGGGAGGGAGTCGAGAGTTGCAGATTTGAGACGAGCGCTGAGATCGACGCTGGAGAAGGTGTTCCAGAACAACACGGGACGGCGCGCTGGACGTTGGGAGAGATCGTCGCGCATCCCCGCGAGCGCCTTGCCCGTGTAGGTCGTCTCCAGCTGCAGGTTGTCGACTTCACGTGCTTCGCGGACGGCGGCGATCGCCGCGTCGGTTGGATGGCCGTAGCCGCGACCGAGGTATCCGTTGACGACGCGCAACTGGTCGCGTCGAACCGGCGGGATCGGGGGCAGCGTCGGGTCCCGTCTCGCGAGGATCGCCGCGCACGCGCGGGCGAGGCGACGCACCGTCGCGTCGTTCGCCAACAATCGAGAGACGACGCGCACCCCCACGACTTCGCTGTCCATTCCGGCGAAGGCCACGCCGAGCGCCAGGCCGGCGATCGTCCCGCCGGATCCGAGGGGGGCGTAAATCCGCTCGGGATCGGCCAATCCGAGGGCCGCGAGCTGTGCGCGGAGCTCGAAGACGGCGCTGACCCAGCCGACCGTCGCCAGCGGGGAGGAGCCTCCGGCGGGGACGAAATAGGGGCGCTCGCCCGAGAGCCGCGACCGGGCGACGAGCAGCGAGACGTGCAGCGGCACCGTCGGATAGCTGCAGAGCACGCCGCTGACGCCCGTCGCGCCGAAGGCTCGGATGTTCGTCTTCACTTTCGCGGTGAGGGGTTGCCGGACCCAGACGGCGCTCGTCGGGATTCCGAGCGATTCCCCGTAGATCGCCGTCGCCACGAGATGGTTCGAGCCGACGCCGCCGATCGAGATCAGCCGCGTCGCGCCGATTCGTCGGGCGGCGCCGAGCAGAAACTCGAGCTTGCGCACCTTGTTTCCTCCGTATGGCACGCCCGATACGTCTTCACGCTTGACGTAGACCTCCGTCGACCAGCGGGTCGAGAGGCCGTCGAGCCGTTCCAGGGGAGTCGGGAATGCTCCCAGGGAGACGTGCGGTAGCTTCGACAGGCCGGGAAACTGGTGCAATAGGGTCGGTTCCATTGCGCTAGCTTACCGTGATCGGCGCAGATTGCAATCGGCAGTCGGCGAAAAATTTCGGCCGCTCGCGGGCCTTTGGTACAATGATGGTGTGCCATTCGTGCACCCGGAGGGAATCGATGATTCGTACGCTTTCGAGGTGGCTCGTCGTCGCCGCCGTCGCGCTGGTGATCGGCGCGGTGGGCTGTTCGAACGACAAGTTGCAATGCAAGAAAAATGCGGACTGCGCCACGGGTTATGTCTGCACCTACGGTGCCTGTTTCAAGGCGAACGGCGAGAAAGTCGGCGAAACGCCGAATGCGGAGAACGGCCAGTAGGGTGGCCGAATGGTGTCGGGGCGACCCGATCGTCGACCGGAGGCTTCGAAAACGGCAATAGGAGTGGCCGATGGCCAGACCCGACGGCTTCGAGCTCTTCTGTTTCTATCATCTCGGTCTCGATCGCCAGTGGAGCTACCGCTTCCGCAACGTGAACGCGGCGGCGCGGACGTACGGTGCCTCGGTCGACGAGGTGAAGGCGTGGCTCGCCAGCGAGCGGATCGATCCCGAGACGGTCACCGCGGTGCCGTACGCACTGGCGAAGGCGCATTCGGAGGCGCAAATCCTCGCGCTGACCGCCAGCACCGCCGAGATCGAGGCGTTCGCACATCGCGTCTACGACGATTTCCGAGCGGCACAGCGCCATATGTCGCCCGGCGCCGGGCTATTGAGCGACGACGACTTCGAGCTCGATGGCGGCGCGGGCTCCGACCAGATGAATTGAGATTCAGGCGAAATGACGGGGCGAGTAGGTCCGTAGCGTGGTCAGCGCTTGCAGCGGGACGCTGCACTCCTCTTCGATCATCTCTCGCACCTGCTCGGGTGTGACGATATCTTCCAACATCAAGGTCTCGAGAGCGCCGACCGCCGAGCGTCGCGTCGGTTCGTCGCTGGAGACGAGCTGCAGGACCAGCGGAGTGAGCAGATTCGGCGAATAGGACTCGGCCATCGCTCGAGCGGCGGCCGTTCGAATTCGCGAGTCGGAGTCGGCGAGGAAGGGGTAGAGCAGACCGATCTCGTCGGCCTGCAAGCAGTGCGGCAGCGCTTCGATGCAGCTCGCGCGAACCTCGACGGCGAGGGCCTGATCGTCGATCCAGCGCAGCAGCCGCTCGCGCTCGCCGAGCTTGGCGAGGGCGTGGAGCGCCGCTTCGCGTAACGCGGGCTCGGCGTCGTGGGCGACGTGTAGCAACGATTCGCGCGTTTGCTCATCTTCGTATGCCGCCAGCGCGTCGGCGCAGCGCGCCCGGAGCTCGATGGGCTCGTTCGTGTCGAATAGCAGCCGCTGCAGCGTCATGCGCGAGACGTCGGTGTGGAGATAGGAGAGGATGCTGACGATCAGCGAGCGCACGCTCGGATCGGAGTGTTCGACCAAGAGCAGCACGATCTGCTCGGTGACGCCCGGATCGCTGTGGCGGGCGATCGCCCCCGCGCGCCAGCGCTCGCCCGGATTCTTGCTCAGATGGGAGAGCAAGATCGGGACGACATCGGGGTCGAGGCGCTCGATCAATAGCTCCATCGCCCGCTCGCGCACCGAATAGTCGACGTCGTCGATCGCTTCGAGCAGCACCGCTTTGCAACTGCGCGGATGGCGGATGCAGAATTGCTCGAGGGCGCGGCGTCTCTCCTGCGGGTCGTCGTGCCGCAGGGGCGAGAACGTCGATGGAAAGAACGTCGACAATAGGTTCGTGAAGGGGTTGGCCATCTGCTCTTCCTACAGTGTAGGATAAATTACTACCTTCAATCGCTCGTCTTGGCAACAGCGCTGAACCCAACTTGTGGAAAACTGGCCCTCTTTCGGTGCAAACAGGCTAGCGGTCGTCGGTCGTCTCTGGTACACTGACGCGAAACCGGAGGTGTCCAGCGTGAGCGATACGAAACGATTGACGATGATTGGCGATGAGCGAGTGGAGCGCTCTTCGGCTGTCGATTCCGCCGAGACGGCGCCAGTGGAGAACGAATACTGGGCCGAAGAGGAGATCCCGACGCCGTCGGAAGAGCAGGGTTGCATCCGCCGCGGGGCGTGTTGTCGTAGCGCGCCCGGCTGGTTCGGGCCGGGAGAGGTCGAGGCCGCAGCTGAGCATCTCGGGCTCGAGCCCGGCGCTTTCGCGGCGAAGTATCTCGTGATCGACGCGATCGATCATCCCGAGCATGGCGAGGTCGAGGCCTTCGCGCCGCTCAAGCTCGACCGCCACGGACAGCCCGCGCTCAAACCGTTGACGCGGGCCGACAATCTCTACCGATTTCTCAAGGGACCCTGCATCTTCTACCGCGACCAGGGGTGCCAGATCTATCCCGCGCGGCCCGTCGAGTGTCGCGTCTACTTTTGCGGTCACGACCCCGAGAAGAACCTGACCCACGAAGAGGTCGCCGAGATGTGGGTGAAGGGCCGCGTCAGCTCGCGAAAGCTCCCCCCGAGTCCTGAGAGCAGCCTCCCCTCCGAGCCCTGAGAGCAGCGGCTCCGAGTGGATCCCGGGCGATCGATGCCTAGGCGCCGAGCAGCGTTTCGAGCTTGTCGAGGCAGCCGACCCAGCCCTTTTTGTGCTCGGTGGCGCTCTCGCTCGAGGGCAGCGCTTCGTGGAGCAGCGTCAACTCGCTGCCGTTGCCGCTCGGGGCGATCATGACACTCAGGAGCGTCGCCTTGCTCCCCGCGTTGCGCCACTGCCAGGTCAAAACCACGCGCTCGTCCTTGGTGACCTCGTGAAAGACACCGAAGGCTTCGTGGGTTGTGCCGTCGGGGCTCTGCATCACCGTGCGGAAGTGGCCGCCGACCCGTAGATCGATCTCGGCGACGGGCGTCTGCATCGGGCCGGGGGCGAACCATTTGAGCAAGTGCTCGGCTTGTGTCCAGGCGGCGAACACGCGCGCGGGAGAGGCTTTCAGGGTGCGTTTGAGCTCGAGTTTGTCGTTCATCGGCTGACCTCCTCGTGGTCGTAGTCTTTTGTTGTCGACTATTCGTCGGGTTCTTCGCTCTGTGCATCGAGATAGGACTCGAGCGCGTCGAGGCGCGCGGTCCAGAACTCGTGGTAGTGGTCGATCCAGTCGCGGGCAACGACGAGGGCTTCGCTGTCGAGGCTGACCCAGGCGACGCGCCCTTCCCAGCGCCGTTTGACCAGCTTCGCCGCTTCGAGGGCTTTGAGGTGTTTCGAGACCGCGTTCAGCGAAATCGGAAAGGGCTCGGCGAGCCGCATCACCGATTCTTCACCATGAGCCAGCCGGCTGATCAAGCTGCGCCGTACCGGGTGGGCGAGGGCGCTGAAGACCTCGTCGAGGCTCGCTTTCGACGCGATCGCGTTATATTCAACCATGAGGTTGAGAATACGATCAGCCGAGCTGTTTGTCAACCACTAGGTTGAATATTGGCGTCGCCTCGCGATCCCGTCTCGATCAGCTGTCCGGACCACGGCGCGACGCGGTAGGATGGGCGAGAGATTCGGCTCGCCTGACGTCGCCTGCGCTGGGGGATGATCCAAGAGGGGTCTGGTCGGGAATCCGACGCTCAGTGTCGGCGTAGGAACTGGTCGATGATCGCCAGCTCGCGCCTACGGCCCCGCTCGACGAGCAGCGGCCGAATCGCGCGGAGCGGGCGCAGATAGCGCGGGAAGAGCTCGGCGAACCAGGGCTCGATCTCCGCCTCGGGCCGCGCTGGGATACCGCGCTCAGCGAGGCGACGGAGGTTGAAGGCGATCACCTGTTCCCGCGGCATCCGCCCGAGGCAGATCAACGTGCCCCGGGGATAGCTCGGCAGCCCGCGCAGGATCCTCAAGGCGTCGAGAAAGCAGTACTTTCGCCGGACCCGCGTCTCGTTGACCAGGAGGAAAGCGAGCCTCGTTCGCGCCGCCGAGAAGGGGATCGGCAGGTTCGGCCAGCGCCGCTTGACCCAATCGTAGTAGGGGCGCCGCCGCAACATGTGGACGTCGACATAGAGCAGTGAGCGCCATCGGGCCGGACCGCTGCGGATCGCGAGCTCCATCGAGGTCAACAGATGGTCCCCTTGACCGAAGATCACCGCGTTCGGAGGGGCGTCGTCGAGGGTATCGCCGACAAAGCGCTCGATCCCGGTTCGGGCGGTCCACGCCGCTTCGGGCAATCGCAGGCTGGCGAAAACGAGCAACGCGCCAGCGATCATCGCGAATGTGATACGCCGCCAGCGCGCCGCCGAGAGCCGACTCGCGAGCTCTTCGAGGGCGACGGCGATACCGGGTGCGAGCAACACCAGTGGCATCAGCGTGAAGCGCTCGAGGACCGAGCGGCTGATCGGTGTCAGCCGCAGCCCGGCGAGAGCAAACAAGAGCACGCCAGCGAGGAACCAGCTCGAGATCAGCGCGATACCGAGGGCCCGGCCCGACCGTACGCTCGAGGAGGCTCCAATCGAGCCCCCGAGCGGCGCGCGCGACTCGGATGATCCAGAGAGGCTTGGCGTCGTCTCGGAGCGCGGAGGTCGCCCGATCCGCGCGAATCCCCACAGTCCCGCGAGCGCGCCAACGCCGCCGAGGGCCGACGCCTGCTTGCCGATGGCCCAGGCGACCACCGACCAGGCCGGAAGTCGGCTCGTGCCCGCTAGCTTGAGCGTGCCATACTGGCGTCGCAGGACGTGATCGAGAAGGTCGTCGAGGCCGCCGATCGTGGTCCAGCTCCAACCCTCGGTCGGGGTGAGGATGAGGTAGAGGTAAGCCGACAGTCCCGCCGCGAGGGCGACGACGAACAGGCCGATCATACCGATCGCACGCAACGCCTCGCTCTCCCCGGGTTCGGCTGCCGCTTCGCCGCGCGCCGCTGGCACCGTGGCCGCAATCGGGTCGCGCGACGTCGGCTGGCGAGTCTCTGTTAGCGCCCGCCAAAGGGCGACGACGACGAGCGGCGCGGCAAAGACGATCGTCAGCTGATGGCTCAGCCCCAGGCCGAAGACGAGGCCCGCTGCGATAGCTCGCCAGCAGCCCCTCGGTCGGGAGCCGACGGCGAGGTAGAGCACGCCGGCGACGAGCAGGGCGTGCAGCGCGAACACCTCGGGGACGCCCGCGAGCTTCCAGTAGGGGCACGCGAAGCCGAGGGCGAGCGAGGTCAC
>JAGQJP010000091.1 GCA_020430585.1 Myxococcales bacterium
GCGTTGCCCTCACCGCCTCGATGGGGGCCGAGATCGCAGGCGTTTTCTTCGGGCCGCTGATGCTGCTGCTCGGCACGGCCTTGCTGCTCACGGTCGCCGAGCGCGGTCTCGCCTGGGATTGTCTGACGCAGCGCGGGCGCCTCTTGACCCACCTCAATCAGCTCGGGGCCCTGCGCTGGGGGCAGCGTCAGCTCGAGCTCCTCGGCGATTTTCGATTGCGGCTCGTCGCCGTCGGGGTTCGCGGCTATTCGCTGGAGATCGTCACCGCGGTGAGGAATTTCATCGTCGCCAGCGGCGCGACCCAGCGCTCGAAGCTCTCTCCGCAGCAGCTGATCGAGATCGGCGCGGCGATGCGCGAGGTCTTCTCACGCGAGCAGCAGCGCGAGCCCGCGGCCGAACCCCTGGCGGGTGGCGAGGCCGAATCCTCGGCGGATGACGTGGCCGAGCCCTCGGCGGATGACGAGACGGCGGCTCAGCGCTGACAGCGGGCGCAATAGAATGTGCTGCGTTGCTGCTGCACGATCCGTCGAATCGCCGCTCCGCAGCTCGGGCAGGCCTCTCCTTCGCGCCCGTAGACCGCGAGGAACGCCTGGTACGAGCCGATCTCGCCCCGACTGTCCTGGAAATCCGAAAATGTCGTGCCGCAGTGCTCGATCGCGCGCTCGAGGATCTCGATCGTGTGGCGCTGGATCCGCGCGACCGCGGCCCGCGTGAGCGTGTTGCAGGGGCGCTCGGGGTCGACCCGCGCCGTGTATAGGATCTCGCTGCAGTAGATGTTCCCGAGCCCGACGAGACGATCCTGGCGCAAGAGGAAGGGCTTGACCGCCTGGCTCGTGCGCTGGCACTGCTCGAAGAGCCACTTCGGGGTGAAGCGCGCATCGAAGGGGTCGAGCCCTTTCGGGGCGAGCTCTTCGGCGCTCGAAGCGACGACGAGGGTGCCGAAACGGCGCAGGTCGTAGAACAGCATCTCACCATGCTCGAGGATGAAGCGGGCGCGCAGGTGAGCCGTGTCTGGCGCCGACGGCTGATTATGCCACTTCAGACGCCCGGTCATTCGTAGATGGACCGCCAGAAGCGGCGCGCCGTCTCCGAAGCGCAGCACGAACTGCTTGCCGAGCCGTTCGACCGCCTCGACGCGCCGCGGCGTCTTGCAAATTGCGGGGGGAAGCGTCAGCTTGTCGTCGAGTAGCTCGATGCGCGTGAGCCGTCGTCCGACGAGGAGCGGGACGAATTGGCGCACGACGGTTTCGACCTCGGGGAGCTCGGGCATCTCAGTCGAAGTGACGGCCGACCGCCGTCGCGATCGCCCGCACCTCGCCCATCAGCTTGACGAGGGTCTCGGGATAGAGCGCCTGGGGGCCGTCGCAGAGCGCGTCTTCGGGGTTGTGGTGCACCTCGATCAGCAATCCGTCGCAACCCGCGGCTACCGCGGCGCGTGCGACCGGCGGGATCTTGTCGCGAATGCCGACGGCGTGGCTCGGGTCGACGATCACCGGCAGATGCGTGATCGAGTGCAGCACGGGGATCGCCGCGATGTCGAGGGTGTTGCGGGTGTGGGTCCCGAAGGTGCGGATCCCGCGGAGGCAGAGCATTACCTGCTGATTGCCAGAGGACATGATGTACTCCGCCGACATCAGCAGCTCTTCGAGGGTGGCGGCGATCCCGCGCTTGAGCAGGATCGGCTTCTCCGCCTTGCCCAGCTCTTTGAGAAAGGTGAAGTTCTGCATGTTCCGCGCGCCGATCTGCAGAATGTCCGAGTATTCGCAGAGCAGCGGGATCTGCGTGCGGTCCATCACCTCGGAGACGACGATCAGGCCGTTGCGGTCAGCGGCGTCGCGCAGATAGCGCAGCCCTTCTTCGCCGAGCCCTTGAAAGGAGTACGGCGAGGTGCGCGGCTTGAAGGCGCCGCCTCGAATCACCTTGGCCCCCGCTTTCGCCACGTGCTCGGCGATCACGTCGACCTGCTCGCGGCTCTCGACGGCGCAGGGCCCCGCCATCATGATCACTTCGGGCCCACCGATCGTCACGTTGCCGATCGTGTAGACCGAGTTGTCGGGGTGGAAGCCGCGGCTGGCGAGCTTGAAGGGCTCGCTGATGCGCTTGACGCTGCGTACGCCCGGAAGGAGCGTGAGATGACGGTGGTCGTAGTCGATACCGACGCCGACGGCACCGATCACCGTGCTCGCTTTTCCGTCGGAGCGGTGGGCCTCGTAGCCGTGTTTTTCGAGCGCATGAATGACGCCCTCGATCTGGGCTTCACTGGCGTTGGATTGCATTACGATGACCATGGTCGTTCCTCGTCGGGTCCAAATCGTGGTCCGGACATGATACCAGACGGCGGGTCAAAGTAAAGTCAGGCGGTTCGTGCGCTCGCGCTCGGGAAGCCGACGACGCCGACTTGCTCGAGGCTATAGCCGTGTGCGAGCTCACTGTCGGCGAGCACGGCGAAGGGTGTGTCCCGCGGCAGGAGTTGGTGACGGACGAGGTGGCGCAGGTCGCGTCGGACCAGGAGAGTCGGCGGGTGAGCGTCGCTCGGCCAGTCGGAGCGCGCGCTCTCGAGGGAGCGCAGGATCTCGGTTCGTAGCTCGGGCTCGAGCACCAGTAGAGGGCCGCTCAACCCGGCGCTGACCGACTCCTCGAGCGCGAGTTGGACCTCGAAGTCGAAGCCGAGCACGAGAATCCGACGTTGCGCGTCGGCGAGACGGTGGCAGATCGACTGGCGCAACGCCTCACGGGCTCGCTGGGCCAGCTTGTGCGCGTCATCCTCGACCGCGCTCCATTCAGCGAGGGCGAGAGCGATCGGGTGAAACGGAGCGATCGGGATGCGCTCCCGCAGGAGCAGCGAGAGAACCCGCGCCAGCACGCCCGTCGAGACGCGCTGTTCGAGGTCGTTCGCGATTTCGGCGTGATGTCGCGCGTACGCATCGAGGAGGCGGCGGGCGATCTGGGCGTCGATGTATTCGGCGAGTCGAAGCTCGCACAACCGCGCCGCCTCGCGCGTGATGAAACGGTCCACGTCGACGGAGCCCTCCTCGGACGCCACGGCGGCTCCCGCGGCGCTCTCGTCGACCCAGAGCACCGAGCCCTCGACCGCGGCGACGACGAGCAACTCGATCCCACGGCGTTCGAGGTCGGCCCGTCGCGCGGCGGGCAGCAAGAGCCCCGTCGCGTGCGGCAGCTCGCAGATCGGCACATCGCGGTGCACGAGCGCCAGTGGCGCTCCACCAGCGTCGCGGGAGGGCACGAGGGGGATCGTCAGATCGGGGACGCCGTAGCGTTCTCGCAGCGTCCGTGCCGCCGCGTCGAGTCGTTCGCGCAACGCGAGGACGTGGCGGTAGCTCAGCCCGTTGAAGGTCACCGCGATCGGGTACCAGTCGGCGAGGGGAGGCTCGAGGCTGACCTCGGACTCTTCGTCGAGGGATTGCTGGCGAACCGTGCGTTCCTGCAACTTTACGCGGCCGTACGCGATTCCGGCGACGAGCGCCGCGATCAGCCAGAACGGCAGAAGCGGAAGGCCGGGGACGAGCCCGAGGACGGCGCAGAGACCGGCGGCGAGCCAGAGGGATTTGGGCGAGCGCAAGAGCTGTAGGCCGATTTCGCGGCCGACGGCCGACGTGCCCTGTGGTGATTCGACGCGGGTCATCACCATTCCCGCAGCCGCCGTGATCAGCAGAGCGGGGATCTGACTGATCAGGCCGTCGCCGATCGTCAGCAGGGTGTAACGCCGAACCGCCTCACCGAGGGGCATCCCGAGCTGACCGACGCCGCGCGCGAGACCCCCGACGATGTTGACCACCAGGATCACCATCGTGGCGATCGCGTCGCCCTTGACGAATTTCATCGCCCCTTCGAGGGCGCCGAAGAGCTGCGATTCGCGTTTGAGCGCTTCTCGAGCCAGCGTCGCCTGCTCGGCGTCGAGGCGACCGTTGCGCAGATCGGCTTCGATCGACATCTGTCGGCCGGGAAGTGAATCGAGGGTGAAGCGCGCGCTCACCTCGGCAGCGCGCTCCGCGCCTTTGGCGATTACGAGGTACTGCACGATCGTGATCACCAAGAAGATGACCGCGCCGACGAGGACGCTACCCGAGACGACGACGGAGCCGAAGCTCTCGACGATCCGGCCCGCGTCGCCGCGCAACAAGATGAGACGTGTCGTCGAGATGTTGATCGCCAGACGAAAGAGCGTGGTGATCAGCAGCAACGCGGGGAAGGTGGAGAGGTCGAGGACGCGGCGGATGTAGACCGCCTCGAGCAACAAGATCACGGCGCCCGCGAGGTTGGCGCCGATCAACACGTCGAGGACATAGGAGGGAACCGGCACGATCATCATCGCGACGATCGCTACGATCATCACCGCGAGTACCAAGTCTCCGCCGCTCACCCGTCGCCGCATCACGCACGCCCGTGGTTCGAGTTCGCCCCGACCCGTCTTCGAGTCCGTCTCAACGCTCGATTGTCGGTCGCTCGAGCGTCTCGAGCAACTTTTTCACCCTCGGGTCCGTGGGATGCCGCTGCCGCGCGCGTCTGAGAACGTCGATCGCGCCGTCTCGGTCGCTCCGATCGATCGCCAACAGCGCGCGCAGCAAGGCCGCACGTGCGTTGCCGGGCTCGATGCGCTCGGCGGTGTCGAGGCTCTCGAGGGCGTCGTTCGGCCGGCGGAGAAGGCGCTGATACGCCGCCAGGTTGAGCCAGGCGCGAAGCGAGAGGCGGTCGAGCTCGGTGGCCCAGCGGGTGTGACGCAAGGCGTTCGCCAGATCACCGCGGCGTTCGGCGATCACGCCCCGATTGAGCTGCGTCCGGGCGTCTTCGCCGTTTAGCTTCAGCGCCGTATCGAGGAGCGCCCCGGCGCCATCGAGCCGATCGCGGGCGGCGAGAAACGAGGCGAAATATCGGAAGGCCGCGCCGAGCTGCGCCTTCGAGAGCTCCGAGAGCGTCGGCTGCCGTTCGGCGTAGCGACGGAATCCCCGCAGGATCGCCAACGGGCTCGGGCTCTTCTTCTGAGGCAGCGCCAGCTCGCAGAGCGGGAAGGAACAGGCGGCGATGTTCCAGATCAGTCGGTCGCTGCGGCCATCCCCTGGCTCCCAGAAGACGGGTTGGCGCCGCAGGGCGAAGGCGACCAGCCGTGGCATGCGGTCTTCGGCGCCGATGTCGCGGAGCAGCCGCTTTTGCCAGGCGGGCGAGACGCCGCGTCGGGGGAGCGTCGCCAAATAGTCGCGGCTGTCGAGGAACTGGCGCACCAACACCAGCGCATCTGGCCGCCGGTTCTCGACGCTCTGCAGATAGAGCCAACCCCCGGCCGACGAATCGCTGACGACAAAGAGGGCGGCGTTCGGACCGAGCTGTGTCGCCTGGGCGAGAAGGAATTCGTAGCCCGCGTATTCGTGTCCGAGCCGCTTGTCCGAGAGGCGGTGCAACCAGCCGAGGGCGAGCAGCAAGGCGACGCCCAACGCGGCGAGGCCGAGCAATCCCGCACCGACGACGCGACCATAGCGCGCAGCGAGGGAGCGAACGCGCTCGACGGCGAAGAGAAGGCCGAAGCCGGCCAAGGTTCCGAGGGCGAGCAGCGACGGTGTGGCCGTCTGCCAGTCGGCGATCCCCATCGGATTGATCTTGGCGCTGAAGAGGGCATCTGCGACCGCGATTAGCGGCAGGGCGAGGGCCAACGGGCGTTCCCGCCGCCAGAGCCAGAGGCAGCCCGGGAGGGCCAGCGCCATCGCCGCAGGCGCCTCGGAGAACAACAGCAGCACGTGTCGACGGAGATATTCGAAGAAGATCCAAAAGTTCCAGCTGTTGATCTGATCGTCGAAGGCCGCTCGAATGGTCTTGGCGCTGACCTCCGAGACGAAGCCGCGCCATTGCTCCGCTGGAACCCACTCGTGGTACGGGCGGCGCAGGCTGGCGAGAGGCAGATAGAGCAAGACGAGAGCGCCGACGACGACGAATGCGGCGGCGATCGGTGCGAGGTGGCGCCAGCTGGCGACGAGTCGGCGGCGGGTCTCTGGGCGGCCGAGGGGGAGCAGGCTGAGCAGCCCCAAGAGTGCCGCGACCATCATCCCCGTGGCGTGGGCTCCGAGAGTGATCCCAGCCAGGAGCGCCGACGCATAGAGCCAACGCGCGTCGCCGCGCCGTTGCCAGCGCACGAACAAGACGAGCTGTGCGGCGATCAGCGCGATGTTGAGGCTGTAGATCTCCGTCACTGCGGCGTGCATCGCCACATTCAGGGCGCCTACGATCGCCAGGGTGCTGCAGATCACCGCTGTGAGCCCCAGAACTGGGCCCACGTCACCGTTCTCCGACGGCGTCGGGGAGGGGTCGTCGGCGGGGCGCAGGATCACCTCGTGGATCAAGATCGTCGTCAGGGCGATCGCCAGCGTCGTGCAGGCGGCGGCGAAGAGGTTGAGCCGGAAGGCGACAGAGCCGATCGGTATCAGCGTCGCGCCCTTGCCGAGGACGTGCAGCAGGCTGAAGCCCGTCGGATGGGCGATCCCGAGGAGAAACACGCTGGCGCTGAATTCGCCCGAATCGAGCCAATGCACGCCGGGCGCGGCGGCGAAGACGAAGAGCGCCGCGACGGCCGCGCTGACGAGCGTCGCCGGGAGCTCGGGGCGCTGCATTATTGGCTCCCGGCCACCGAAGAGGGTTTGTTGGGTTCGTGGTCGTTTGCGGTCGTATCGCCTGTCGACGCCCCGTTTGACGCGGCCCGATCGTCCGTCGTCGGCCTCTCCGCGTCAGTCGACGCCAGGCTCAGATCCGGCGACGACGGGACCAGACCGATCGCGCTGCGATCGCGGGGCGGACGAATTCCGAAGCGGAAGGGCGTGACCATCTCTGGGGGAGCTGGCGCTGGGTCGCCTCCGTCGATGCGACGCGCGGGCGGGCGCTCAGCCTCGGCAGAAGCGGCCTCGGCGGCGGCACGACGACGTGCCACGGCACGGGCCGAGAGGAAGATGTAGACCGTTCCGTAGACGAAGATCAGCGCCCCGCCACCGACGATGATCAGCAGCACGACCGGACGCATCGCGCAAAGCACGACGAACGCCGAGAGCGCGGCGACGATGACGATCGTTTTGAGGTGGACCTGGGTCGAGGTCTTCATCTTCGTTTCGACTCCTCGATCACAGTATAGGGGAGAACGACGACGATCACAAAACGCCCGACGTCGACGCGAATCGGTCCCGCGGGAGGAACACGGCGGCCAACAACGTGATCGCGACCGCAAAGAGCCCGCTGTGGACGTAGCTGAAGACCGCCGTGGGCAGCGCTTTGGAACCGAATTCGATGTGGGTCTTGAGGGTCTCGAAGGTCAGCAGCAGACCCGCGATCATGCAGATGTAGCAGAAGACGACCGCTACCAGCGCGCTCCAGGGCGGCCGACCGAGGGTCTCTGCCGAGCTCGCGGCGTCTTCTCGGGCGGCGGTTTCGCCAGCGCGGCTCGGCGTGCGGAACCGACGACGCGCCCGCGCACCGAAGAAGGCGCCGACGAGCAACATCCAAGGGATGCCATACTTGAGCATGATCAATCCGATCGCCCAGGCGAGGTGGATCTCGTCGGGGCGACCGACGAAGGCGAGAACCACCTCGACACTCGAGAAGTTCCAAAAATAGCCCGAGGCGAAGAAGACCAGCAGGTTCCAGCTGACGAGCACGATCGCCGTCATCAACGCGCTCCTCGGCAGGTCTCCCCGCTCCGATAGCTCCATCCAGGTCGTCGCGGAGGCGGCGGCGAGCACGATCACGACCATCTGCACGTCGTGGCACAGCATTCGGTAGACCGCCAGCAGCGCCAGCGGCAGCACGAGCGCGCGGAGAGCTCGGGGAACGGCGAGGGGAAGCGTGATGACGGCGCAGGCGGCCAGCGCCAGCGTGATGAACACCAGTGATTGGGTCTGGGTGTAGCGATAGAGGTGGGCGCTGAGCAGAGCGGCGAAGGCGAGCCCAAACGACACGAGGGTGCCGCGAGCGCTCACCGCCGTCGACTCGGCGCGCGTGGCCGGTGGCGCGCTCGTCTCGCGATTCGACACCTCTCCGCCGGCGGGCCCGTGTTCGGATCCCTCTGCGGCCAGACGGAAGTAGCCCCGAGAGCGGGCGCCGAGCCACCCGCCGTACCCGACCAGCAGCGCGAGCGAGGTGAGGTGCCAGCCGAGATGGGTCGCGTGGAAGTCGATCGACAGGCGCCCAGCGCGATAGCCGATCTGCCAGAGCGCGAGCCCGCAGAGGGCGAGGAACCAGATTCCGGGTGAGAACCAGCGCTTTCGGGTGAGACCCGCGCGCACGTAGGCGACGGTTGCGTAGAGGGCGATTATCGCGGCGAGGCGCGCCATGTTGTTGCCCTCCCAATAGAAGACGCTGAGGATCACCGCCAGCGCCAGCAGCAAGCCGCCGCCGATGATCGACGGATCGGGAAGCGCTCGCGCCAGGGTTCGCCGAGCGGTAGCGAGCAGCAGGGCGAGCAGGGCGACGCCTCCGAAGATCGCCTGCAGGCGCGGCATGTACCAGCGATCGAGGGCCGGTAGAAACACGGTCCATCCCGTGATCCCGTGCTCGACGAGATAGTAGCGATAGAGCGCGGTCGCGCCGTAGAGCACGATCGCGAGCCCGACGGCGAGTCCGATGGCGCTGCCGACGAGGGCCCACTGCGTCCGAGCGCGTTGGGCAGAGCCATTCGACGCTCGGTCGGCGTCGGCGTGCAGGGGTAGGGCGACGTTTCCCGACGCTGCCGGCCGTCGCTCCAGCAGGGCGTCGTTTCTCGACGTGTCCCGTCGCCGAACCAGCAGGGCGGCGAGCGCGAGCAGCTGGGCGTAGCTGATCGCGGCAGCGATCGCGGAGGCTTGGAAGAGGATGGCGATGACGGCCGCCGCCAGTGCCAACACGGCGATCACCGAGGCGATACGCGGAAGCTCCAACGCTCGGTCGTCGAAGCGGCGAACCCAGAGCAGTCCGCTCGCCGCGAGCAGGAGGATCAGCGCGTACTCGAGCCAACCCAGCGTCGTTCGGCTCTCGAGGGTGTGGCGCGTATAGCGCACGAAGTCCCGCGCCTGACGCTCGGCGCCGCGGAGGGCCGCGGGCAGGTCACCGCGAGCGTACGCTGAGCGGGCCTTCGATAGCGCATCGAGCGGCGGTGGCTCGACGCCGCGAGCGAGGGCGACGGCGCGCAAGAAGCGGAGACGAGCCGCCAAATAGCGTCTCCAGAGCGCAAAGCCTTCACGCGCCGTAACGGTCATCGCCTCGGTCAGGATGCGACCCTGCGCCGAACCGAGGTCCGGTACGCCGAAAAGCGACAGCAGCGTCGGGGCGAAATCACTCAAGGACGCCCGCAGCCCTGACGCCCTTCGAATCCCCGGGCCAAAGAGGACGAAGGGGACCCGGGCGCAGTCCGGCTCGCCTCCTCCGTGCGTCCCTTTCATCGTCATCCCGTGGTCCGCCATCACCAACAGCGTCGCTTCGGGATCGGCGTCGTGCAGCTGGTGGATGAAACCGTCGATCCGTCGGGCGAGACGGCGGTACATCGGGTGACGTGGGGTGTATTTGTGACCCGCATGGTCGACGCCGTGGACGTGAACGACGAGGAAATCGAAGGCGCGGTTTCGGACCCGAGGCAAGGCGATTCGGAGCGCGCGATCGTCGGAGTCGTAGATGTCTTCGATCCCCCGGTCCTTCGAACCGACGGCGAAATCGGCATCGTGGCCGAAGAGCTCCTTCCAGACCGTGTGTCCGATGAACCCGATGCGGTGGTGGCGCGCGCGTAGAACGGTGAACAGGGAGTGCTTCTGAACGGGCGAGTTTTTGAAGTTCTGCAGCACTTTGGTGATCTTCGGTGGGGCTCCCGTGCCGATGTTGATCACCGCCAGATTGGTCAGGGTCAGGTTCGGGTTCTGGGCGATTCCCCAGGCTCCCCGCGCCTTGAGGCGGTTGAGATAGGGCATCGCCTGCGGGTCGAACGCGGTGTCGTGGCGCAGACCGTCGACGAGCACGAGGAGCACGCGCTTGATCGTCGCCTGTCGCGGTGGCAGGTCCAGGGCGATCGGTGATGTCGCGCTGTCGCGCTGCGGGAAGTGTACGGCGATCGCCAGGGCCCCGAGAACGACGAGGGCGCTGACCAGGCTCGTGGCGCAGACGAAGGTGCGCCTGCCGAGCGACGTCGGGGACGATTGGGCCATCGGTTGAATGGGAACGCTACTGCGTGACGAAGAGCTCGGCCGCGCCGATCGCGCCGAGCGCACCGCCATCGGTGTTGAAGCCGCCGACGATCAGGAGGGCGTTCGGAATCAGGCCCGTGCGCAGCGTGCTGACGCTGTGGCCGAAGCGCGCGACGTTCAGCATCACCTCGCGGCTGTACTTGTCGCCGATGAAGACCAGGGCCGAGGCGGTCGGTCGCCGCTGGTCGTCGAGCCCGCCGATCAGCAGCACGCGCCCGTCCTTCAACACCGTCGCGGTGTGATAGACGCGGTAGGTCTTCTTCTCGTCGACACCCGTCAGCGTCAGTTTGGTGAACGTCGCGGTCGCACCGTTGAATGTCAGTTTCATCGGCGGGACGTTCGGATTGCCCGATTTCTTTTCGTCGACGCCGCCGAAGACGTAGAACGTGCCGTCGACATTGACCACTGTCGCTCCCGTCAAGGTCGTCGGCGCGTCGCCTGCTGGCGTGATCGCATATTTCGTGTTGTTTTTCACGTCGATGCCCTCGAGAAGCGGCACGTTCGCGTCCGAGAGGAGATTCCCGCCGAGGACCACGTAGTCGTCACAGCCATTTCCGTTCGCCGTGCGGCAGAAGAGCGCCGCGCCACGCCGTCGGGCGCCCAGCGTGTATGCTGTCCGCGTACAATTCTGCGAGGTTCCGGTGAAGTCGCAGGCGTAGACCTGGTTGCTGACCGGGGCGGTTTGCGAGCTGGTGAACCCCGAACCGAGCAGGATCGTCGGCGTCGAGGCGTCTTTGACGAGCCCGGCGAGCGGCATCCCGAGCGGCAGCGGCAGCGAGTTGCCGACGTACGTGCTGCGCCCGATGTCGAAGATCGAGACTGTGTCGAGGAGGCACTTGTTGTTGGTGCAACCGGCCGTCGGCACCGACGGCAACAGGTCGACGCGGTCGCCCGCGAGGCGCCACCTGGCCTGGTTGAATCCGCCGATGTTGGCGATCTTGTTTCCGTCGAACTTGACCAGCCCGTGGAGCGCATAGCCCGCGGGTGTCGAGTCGCTCAGCCCGTCCTTGCGCTCGAACAGCATCGTCAGCGGATTGAAGACTTCGATCCGTTCCGTCGTGAGGAACTGCTCTTTGTCGGCGGCGCTCGGCGCCGTGAAACCACCCGTGAAGACGATCATCCCGTTGTCCAGCTCAGCAGCCTGATGAAACGCGCGGCGCGTCGCCAAGTTGAGCGGATAATAGGTCTCGAGGTGGCAGGTGTTGCCCGGCGCGCGGCAATAGGCGGCGCCGTCGAACCCCTCGCACTCGGCGTTCGTCTGGCACGGGGTCTTGTTGATACTCGCGACGAACGTCGGATTCGGCGTCGGCATCAGCGAGAACTGCTCGACGGGCGCGACGTGCATGTAGTAGAAGCCCTCGGTGGGGACCGGATTCTTGATCGAGAGTCCGCCCCGGGCACCGACGAGCACGCGTTTGGTGCAACTCGAGTCTTCGAAGCCCTCGAAGAAGACCACGCGGCCATCTCCGGCTTCGATATCCTGGATCTCGAAGTTGTCGCCTTCGTACTTCAAGCAGTTCGAGTCGAAGATCACCTTCGAGTTCGGATTCGACGTCGGCTCGCCGAGAATTTTCAGGCGAAAGTGGGTCATCTGCTGGAACACGAGGCTCTGCTGGAGCTCTTCGAGGCCAAGGCTGAGCGTGAGGCTCACACGATTCGGGTCGCGCGGCTCTGCGGCTTGGCAGCTAGCCAACGCCAGCCCGGCCAAGGCGAGTACCGCGACGAGTGCTGACTGTTTCGACGTTCGCATTCGTTCTCTCCTGCTCAACGGAACGAGTAGTCGTGGCCGATGTTGTTGGGTTGAATCGTCACCCGCACGCCACCGTAGTCGATCGAGGTCTTCTTCGCCGCCCTGGCGCCGAGCACGCCGCCAGCGACCGCACCGCCGACGACGACGGCACCGATGATCGTCCAGAACCACCAGGTCTTCCAAACCGGGGTGCTGGCGGTCGTCTTGGGCTTGGTCGGCGTCTTCGTGACGGGTGTCTCGACGACGACGGGCTTCATCTTGATGTCGAGCCGCACCGGCTTGTCCGCGAGCCGGACGCGAGCGATGTGCTCCTGGAAGCCATCTTTGGTGATGCGAACGACGTATTCACCGCGCAGGTAGCTGCCGTACGTCGGAGAATTTCCGATGAAGTACTTGTTCATGAAGACCTTCGCCCCGCGCGGATCGGTCACGACGGCGAAGGAGATACGCTGCGGCGCGGTCGGTGTGACCGCTTTGGGACCCAGGAGCCCGACGATCGCGCTCGTCACGCCGCCCTTGTCTGGTGAGACGGTCTGAGACTTGCTCACCCGCTTCTGGTTGACGTCTACGAGCTGCAGCTTGAGCCGCCCGGCGACAACCTTGCCGTAGAGCACGTAGTCACCCTTGAGACCCGCTCCGATGCTCGCCAGACACGCCGTGTCGAGGTCGGCGCATCCGAGGGAGAGCATCAGCTCGGACATCTCGAGCGCGGGCTTCGGAACATAGACGTACTTCGGATGGCCGCGCACCTCGGTGACGAGGTAGGCACTGAGCTCGCGGTTCTTCGCGGGATCTTTGCCCTGGACGTCGAGGACGACCACTTTCGACTTCGCGCTGGCCGCAGAGATGGAGGAGAACTGGGCAGTGAGGAAAATCACAATGCCCAGAGCTAAAGCGACGGTATTGTGCCTGTGCATACGCGCTCTTCTTGGCTAATTCGCGGTGGTGGTTGGTAATTCCTCTAAATCGTTGAAAATGTTAGCCGCCACGGAGACCTTTGTCAAGCTGTATTCACGCGCCCGTGGCGCGCTGCCGAGGCGGTGTCAGGCCCGGATTCTGGCCCGGATCAAGAGGTCACGACCGATACGTTCGAGCGTGAGGTCGGCGAGCTCGACCAGCTCGTCGATCTCGGTCACGCCGAGGGAGCCGAGGAGCGGCGCTCCGTCACCGCCGATCAAGCGCGGCGCGAGGAAGAGGGCGAGCCGATCGACGAGCCCTGCGCGGACCAGTGACGCGCTCAACCGCGCTCCCGCCTCTACCAGCAGACGCGTGATCCCACGGCGGGCGAGCTCGCGGAGCAGGGCATCGAGGTCCACGCCGTCCGGGCTGGCTGGAAGGGACAACAACTCGACGCTGGTCGCGCCATCGAAGGTAGCCGACGGCGCGGTGACCGTCGTCGCGATCCAGGTCGGCGCGTCGGATGCTTGCGTGAAGAGCCGCAGATCCCGGCGCAAGCTGAGGCGGCTGTCGACGACGACGCGGATCGGATCGCGTCCGGGGCGCGCCGTCAACGAGGGGTCGTCGAGTCGAGCCGTCCCGCTGCCCGTCAGGATCGCGTCGTGTTTGTCGCGCCATTGATGGACGAGGCTCCGCGCCTCTTCGCCGCTGATCCAGCGCGACGCCCCCGTTCGCGTCGCGATGCGACCGTCGAGGGAGGCGGCGAGCTTGAGCGTGACGAACGGGCGACCGAGGGTGATGTAGGTCGAGAAGCTCTCGTTCGCGCGCTGACATTGGCTCTCGAGAACACCGCTGGCGACCTCGATCCCCGCCTCGCGCATTCGCGCCAGGCCTTGACCCTGGACCAGCGGGTTCGGATCGACCATTCCGACCACCACACGTCGTGGTTTCGCACGCAACAGCGCATCGACGCACGGTGGCGTGCGGCCATGATGGGAACAGGGCTCGAGCGTGACGAAGAGCTCGCAGCCCCGGGCGTCGAAGCCGATCTGGCTCAGCGCTTCGATCTCTGCATGCCGTTCGCCGGCGCGTCGATGGAAGCCCTCGGCGACGATCGCGTCGTCCCGGACGATCACGCAGCCGACGATCGGGTTCGGGCTGGTGCGGCCATCCGCCTCGAAAGCGAGCTCGAGGGCGCGCGCCATCAACCGTTCGTCACGGGTCAGCTCGGGATCGTCGAGGGTTGGCTTTGGATCGGGGCTCATCGGTGGGGCTAGTCTTTTTTCAAGAGGCTCTCGAGCTCGTCCATGAACTCACCGATGTCTTTGAACGAGCGGTAGACGCTGGCGAAGCGCACGTAGGCCACGGTGTCGACGCTCTGCAGGAATTTCATCACCTCTTCGCCGATGAAGCTCGACTCGACCTCTTTGAGGCCCAGCTCGACGACGGTCTGTTCCAGGTTGTCGACGAAGTTTTCGATGCTCGAGTAGGGGATGGGGCGCTTTTCGCAGGCCTTTTTCAGGCCGCCGATCAGCTTCATCCGGTCGAACGTCTCACGGCGTCCGTCCTTCTTGATCACCATCGGCGTGATCTCTTCGATCCGCTCGTAGGTCGTGAAGCGCTTGTCACACGAGTCGCAACAGCGTCGCCGTCGGATCACGTTTCCGTTCTTCGACAGCCGACTGTCGACGACCCGGTTCTGCATGTCACCACAGAATGGGCATCTCACGGGCGTATCCTCGGACTCGGAGACCGCCGTTGGCGCGAACGCTCGACCAGCGCCTCTCAGGCGATGAGCTTGTCGACGTAGTCGAACACGTCCTGCACCGAGCGCAGCTTCTCGACGTCCTCGAGCGGGATTTCGACGTCGAATTGCGTCTCCATCTCCAGCACGAGCTGAACGACATCTAGGCTGTCGGCGCCGAGATCCTTGATGATATCGGCGGTGGTCGTGACCTGCTGAGGCTCGACTTCGAGCTGCTGACAGATCAAAGCGACGACTTGCTCGTGAATCTGCTCGCGAGTCATCTCGTAACCTTGCGCGCGTCGCCGTCAGCGGCGATCGGGTTATTCGGCGGCTTCTTCGTGTTGCTCTTCGATCTGAAGGACCGCACGATCTTTGTAGTAGCCACATGAGGTGCACACGTGGTGGGGCAGCTTGGCCGCGCCGCAGCGCGAGCATTTCGAGACCGCCGAAGCGGTGAGCACCTTGTGTTGCGCGCGGCGTTTGTCGCGTCGTGAGCTCGATTGTCGTCTCTTGGGCAGGCCCATTCGAACCTCCTTGTCATCCGTCAGCTAGTTTCACAGTCATCAGTTTCGCCCAACGCGGGTCGACGGGGGCCGCAAGCTCTGGCTCCTCGTCCGCTGGAGCGGTGGTGTCGATCGGTGTGCATCTCTCGTTTGCGCCGCAGACGGGGTGCGGGTCGAGGGCGAACACGAAGTGTTCCCGCACGCCACGCTCGAAATCGAGCCGATCACCCGTATAGTAGAAGCGATCGAGATCGTCGCCGCTGTCGTCGTCTTCGGTCGTGGTTCCGACTCGGTCTTCCGGCAGCGGGTAGTAGGTCTGCTCGAAGTGTAGGGCGATCGCGCGCTCACGTTCACTGCAACAGCGGCAGCAGATGATCGAGACCGTCGCGTCGAGATCGCAGATCGCCACCACGGCGTTGCGGTGCTTCTTCACGAAGACCCGCACCCGTCCTGGTGTTCGGGGCCGGTACACCTCTTCGAACAGCAGCGGAGCGAGATATTCGTTCGAGAGCGGAACCTCGAGCAGCGTGCCGTGCTTGTCGATGTCATCGAGCCGGATGGCCAATGTTCCCGTGACCATTGACGAAATCTCCCATGGGTCGAGGACCCATCAAACGAGAGCGAGAGTATAGCCAAAGCACCCAACCGCGTCAACGCAATTCTCCACGCCCGCCCTCGGTCGATCCCCCTTGACAAGCGGAATCGTTTTCTCTATAAGCTGTCTTCTGTTGAGCATGGCTAAGTAGCTCAGTTGGTGAGAGCACGCGGCTCATATCCGCGGTGTCCGGGGTTCAAGTCCCTGCTTAGCCACCCGTGGCGCCGACCTTGGTCGGCGTTTTTTTTTGCCCGGTCAGCGCTCGGTCGCCCTCGTCAGCCGAGGCGGGCGACCTTCACCAGCGAGGGGCGCAAGACCTGCGAGTCCGTGCGGTAGCCCGTGCGGAAGACCTCGACGACCTGCCCGTCCTCCGCGCTCGACTGGGCGACCGACGTCATCACCGCTTCGTGCTGGCTCGGATCGAACGGCTGGCCGAGGGCGTCGATGGGCGCCACTCCGAACCCCGCGAGAGCGTTGATGAATTGCTGTTTGACCAGCGTCAATCCCTC
>JAGQJP010000795.1 GCA_020430585.1 Myxococcales bacterium
GTAAGGAGCAGGTCGATGCGCGAGTCCCCGACGCGCACTTCACGCTCGAGCGCCCGGTACCCCTCGAGCCCGGGTACGCCGTCGACGTCGAGGAGCGACGCGACGATCGCGTTGGTCCGCGCCGACTCGACCAGCACGGGCTGACTGCGCAGCTCGGCGGCGACCAGCCGATAGCGGAAGCGGCGTGTCGGGTCGTCACCCAGGTCGGCGAGCCAGACGCGATTGTCGGGTAGCATCAACTCGAGCATCCGCCCCGTGTTCGGCACGTGGGCCGACACTTCGCGTCCGTCGAGTAGACAGCGGGCGACGAAGCGGTTCTCCCGGGCGATCAAGCGGGCGTTCCGCGTCGGGTAGGGGTAGGAGAGGGCGGCTTCGACCTCTGCCGCCGACTCTGGTGCGCGTCTGACCATCGCCGAGCTCAGCGCTTGGTCACGTGCTGGGCGACGATCGCCTCGATCACGCGTTTGTTCGCTGTGGGGAAGGGAAAGGCGTCGAGCTCGTCGAGCCGCACCCAGCGCAGCTCGTCGGTGCTGTGCGGCAGGGCTTCGCCGCTACGGTAGGTCGCCCGAAACGCCGTGAGGCTGATCGAGAAGTGGCTGTACGCGTGCTCGACCGTGCAGTAGGGGGCGCCGAGCTCGATCTCGAGCCCCGTCTCCTCGCGGATTTCGCGGATCGCCGTCTCCTCGAGGGACTCGTCGGCGCGCCGCTTACCCCCTGGAAACTCCCAGAGCCCGCCGAGCATCTGGTCGACTTTGCGTTTCCCGATCAGCAGCTGACCGTCGCGCCAGATCACCGCCACGGCGATCTCTTTGTGGGGTGTCGCGCTCTTCTTCGATTTCACGGGCAGCGCTCCTTGTCGCCCTTCGATGCGGGCGCGGCACTCTTGCCGAAGCGGGCAAGCCTCGCACTTGGGGCGTTTGGGCAAGCAGACGAGCGCCCCGAGCTCCATGATCGCCTGATTGAAGTGGCTCGGGTCGCACTGTCGAACAAAGGGAGAGAGCCGCTCGAAGAGCTGTGTCTTGACCCGCGGGGCGCGGATGTCGTCCTCGATCGCCCAGAATCGGGCGAAGACGCGCAGCACGTTCCCGTCGACGACCGGAACCGCCTCGCCGAAGGCGATGCTCGCCACGGCCGCGGCGGTGTATGGCCCGAAACCGGGGAGCTGGCGCAGACGGTCGTAGCGGTTGGGCAGCTCGCCCTGATGCTGCTCGGCCACCTCTCTCGCCGCCTTGCGCAGGTTCCGCGCCCGCGAATAGTAGCCGAGGCCTTCCCAGAGCTTGAGCACCGACTGCTCGTCCGCGGCGGCGAGGGCGTCGATCGAGGGATAGGCCGAAAGGAAGCGTTCGTAGTAGGGAATCACGGTGTCGACGCGGGTCTGCTGCAACATCACCTCGGAGAGCCAGACGCGGTAGGGATCGCGCGTGCGGCGCCAGGGCAAGTTCCGCGCCGATTGGCGATACCAGGTCAAGAGATGGTCGACGAAGCTCATCGGTCGTTTTTGCGTGGTCACCGCAGCGAGCACCGCCCATGAAGGGTAAAGGCGCGATCAGGGGAAGAGCACCGCTCGGTAGCGCACGCTGTTTTCCCGCACGCGTTGGAGTGCCTCGTTTACCTCCGAGAGGGCGAACGTCTCGACGACGGGCTCGATCCCGAACGTGTCGGCGATCTCGAGCATCTTCGCGATCTCGCCGCGCCCGCCGATCGGGCTGCCCATCACGCGTAGCCGCTTGGTCAAGAGCGGAGTCAGTGGCAGCTTGAGCTTACCCGCGGGGACGCCGACGAAATGCAGCGCCCCGTCGGGGGCGAGCAGGTCGAGGTAGCGCTCCCAGTCGAGGTTCGCTGGCGCAGTATTGAGCAGGATGTCGAGCTTGCGCTGCGGCTCGGGGATTTCACCGTCGCGGCAGACCAGCGCATCGTGCGCGCCCAGACGCGTCGCGAACTCGGCCTTGTCGTCGCTCGTGGTGAAGACGGTCACGTGGTTGCCCAGCTTCGAGGCGAATTGCACCGCCATGTGACCGAGGCCGCCGACGCCGATGATCCCGATGCGCTTGCCCGAGGTCATACCCGCGTGGACGAGGCCGCTGTAGACCGTGATCCCGCCGCACAATAGCGGCCCCGCGAGGCTGGTCTCGATTCCCGACGGGATGCGAAAGGCGAAGCGGCTGTCGACCACCAGGTAGTCCGCAAACCCGCCGTAGCCGTCGGAGATTACGCCTTTGTTGTCTTCGCAGAGGTTCTCGGCGCCGCGCAGACATTCGGGGCAGGTCAAGCAGGCCGAGCGCTGCCAGCCGACGCCGACGCGATCGCCGACCTCGAGGTGGCGGACCTGGCTGCCGAGCTCGACGATCTCGCCAACGGCTTCGTGACCTGGGACCAGCGGGAAGTTGCTGATCGTCCAGTCATTGTCGATCATGTGGACGTCGGAGTGGCAGATCCCGCAGGCGAAGACTCGGATCAGACAAGCGTAGGGTCCGAGCTCGCCGATCGAATAGGACCAGGGAGTAAGTTCGGCGTGCGCCGCTCGCGCCGCCATCGCCTGTACCTGCATCGTATGTGCTCCTGTCGTGCGACTCTGTGCCCCTTGGTTGTAGCACTGAATCGACCGATTGCCAAGGCCGGCTGCCCTTGACAGCGCGGGACAATTCCGACATGATCCACGCTAGAGTCGAACTGTACGAAATCTAACGAACTTATCAGGGTCGACATGAACGTGGAGTGGGGCGAGGGGCCGAGCCTCGGTGGGCCGAGCCGAGGACGCCGAGGGCGGACCAGCCGAGTGGCTCGCCTCTTGGTCGGCCTCGTGCTGCTCGTCGTCACGGGATGCGATCGGCCGACCGACGAGAGCCGAATGGTCGTCGTCGACGGGCCGAAACGGGAGGAGGCGTTGCGGTTTTCCATCTCCGAGGGGCAAATCGTCGACCAGTACGGGCGCCTCGTTCTGCTGCGTGGCATCAATGTCTCGGGCACATGGAAACAGGGGCCGACGCACCTTGGAACGCAGGTCGAGCCCGATTTTCGCCGCTACGCCAGCTACGGTTTCACGGTGATCCGGCTCTTGACTTTCTGGAGCGCGGTGATGCCCGAGCGCGGCACGATCGACGGGGCGTATCTCGACGCGCTGGCGCAGCGCGTGGAGTGGGCCCAGCGCGCTGGCCTCTACCTCTTCGTCGACATGCACCAGGACGTCTACGGTCCCGGCTTCGGCTTCAACGGCGCGCCGATTTGGACCTGCGACGATCGCTACTATGCGATGCTCATCGAGCCGCCCGTGCCCTGGTTTTTCGGCTATCAGAACCCTGGCGTCCTCGCCTGTTACGACCAGCTCTGGAGCTCACAGGAGTTGCAGGCGCACTATCTCGCCGCCTGGCGAGCCGTCGCCGAGCGACTACAGGGCTATCCGAACGTGATCGGCGCCGACCTGATGAACGAACCCTACTGGGGAACCCACGACCCCGCGACCTTCGAGCGCGAGCGTCTGCAGCCGATGTACCGCTCCGTCATCGCGGCGCTGCGTGAGGTGCGCCCGGATTGGCTGCTCTTCATGGAGCCGTCGGCGGTCAAAAACGTCCTCGGTCGCTCCTACCTCGAGCCCGATGGCACGCCGAATGCGGTCTACGCACCGCATCTCTACCATCCCGCGATGGAGATCGGTGGGGCCTACGGCACGCTCAAACCCTACTTCAGCGGGCGGATCAACGCCGACCGCGGCGAGTCGGAGAAGCTGTCGGCGGCGCTCTTCATCGGGGAGTGGGGCTCCTACGGGAGCCAGAGCGATTATCGGACCTACCTCGCGGACATGCTCGCGCTCTACAACCGCTCCTACATCGGTTGGACCTACTGGGAATCGGGCCCCGCCAACTCATACGGCCTCGTGGCACCGGGAGGCACGCTCAAGCCCTGGGCCGAGAGCTTGATGGAGCCGTATCCTCACCTCCTCGCCGGCCGCGAGCCGCAGTTCGTGCGCGATGGCGAGCGCTACACCCTCGAGTACGTCGCCGCCGCCGATCTCACGCGCCCGACGGTGATCGCCTTCCCCTCGTTCCGCGCGGCGTCTCTGGAATGGCTCGAGCAGCTCAACGTGGAGCGCAGCGAGATCGGGATCCATCGCGTCTCGATCTACCACACGACGCCGAACGAAAGGGTGCGTCTCGTCTTTCGCCTCGCGCCCTGAGCGCTGATGCCAGCGGTTGACGCGGAACCCGACGTCGTCTCGGAAATCCGGGGCGGAGCGTCAGCTCTTGAGGTCGATGTCCAGCGATTTCGCTTTCTTGTAGAGGTGGCTTCGCTCGATCTGTAGCGCCTTGGCGGTGTTGGTTACGTGTCCCGAATAGAACTGGAGCGCCGAGAGGATGATCTCGCGCTCGCACTGCTCGACCATCTCGCGCAGCGAGAGCCCCTCTTGATAGCTCAAGGTGTTGCGCGGGTTGCGCGCTTTGTGCAGCGAGGGCAAGAGCAGCTGGATGTCTTTGGGCGTGATCAGCTCACCCCGCGTCAAGATCACCAGCCGCTCACAGGTATTCTTCAGCTCGCGGATGTTGCCCGGATAGCCGTAGCTCATCAAGAGCTCGAGGGAATCGCGGGAGAGGCGCTTTTGTGGCCGACCGTTTTCGCGGCAGGCCGTGGCGATGAAGTGCTCGGCGAGCTCGGGGATGTCGGACTTGTGCTCCCGCAGCGGTGGCACCTTGATCGGCACGACGTTGAGGCGATAGAACAGGTCTTCGCGGAATCGCCCCTCTTCGATCTCCTCCTCGAGGTCTTTGTTCGTCGCGGCGATCACCCGCACGTCGACCTCCATCTCTCGCGTACCGCCGACGCGCTCGAGCTCACCCTCCTGCAACACGCGCAGCAGCTTGGCTTGCACCTCGAGGGCGAGATCGCCGATCTCGTCCAAGAAGAGTGTGCCATTGTGTGCCAGCTCGAACTTGCCCTTCTTCGCCGCGTGGGCGCCCGTAAAGGCGCCTTTTTCGTGGCCAAAGAGCTCGCTCTCGATCAGCTCGGAGGGGATCGCCGCACAGTTGAGCTTGACGAAGGGCTTGTTCGCGCGCCGCGAGAAGCGGTGGATCGCCCGGGCGACCAGCTCCTTGCCCGTGCCGTTCTCGCCGGTGACCAGCACGCGGCCCTGGGACGGCGCGGTGAGCTTGATCCGCTCGACCAGCTCGCGCATCTGCGGCGAGTCGCCCAGCAGCTTGTAGCGCCCCTCCTCGACCTGTCGCAGGGCGCGGTTCTCGCTCGAGATGCGGGAGAAGCGTATCGCGTTGTTCAACGTGATCAGGATCTTCTCGAAAGAGAGGGGCTTCTCGATGAAGTCGTGGGCCCCCGCCTTGATCGCCTGGATCGCGAGATCCAGCGTGCCGTGGCCGCTCATCATGATCACGGGCACGTCGGCGGTCTCGGGGTTCGACTTGAGCGACTCGAGCACCTCCATCCCGCTGACGTCGGGCATCTTCACGTCGAGCAGGACCAGGTCCGGCTTGAGCTGGCGCACGGCGAGCAAGCCCGCGCTGCCGCTCTCGGCGGTGTGCGGCGCGAACCCTTCCAGAGAGAGGGCCCGCGAGAGGCTCGAGAGGATGTTCTTTTCGTCATCGACGATCAGCACCAACGGATCGCTGGTCAGATCTGGATTTCTTTCCATTTGCCCTCGCGGAATTTCCAGCTCATGACGACGGCGAGCATCAGCATGTAGGTCAGCGCGGCGACCCAGATCCCGAACATACCCCAATCGAGCCAAATTCCCAAGGCGTACGAGAGCGGGACGAGGAGAACGCCGTGGAGCAGCGCCTCGGCGTACATCACGAACTTCGAGTTGCCAGCGCCATAGAGCGCCTGCGCCATGATCATCCCGACGGCGATCAGCGCCTCGGAGAGCCCCATCAGCCGTAGGGAGTTGCGGGCGGCGTCGATCACCGATTGGTCTTTGGAGAAGATCCGCAAGAGCAGGTCGGGGGTGAGGATCGCCACGAGCCCCAGCGTTCCCATCAGCACGACGCCGATCTTCACCGACTCCCAGCCGTAGCGCTCGGCGAGCTCAGGATCGCGTCGACCGAGGCTCTGGGAGACGAGCGTCGCCGTGGCGGTGCCGAAAGCGAGGCAACTCATGAAGCTGATCGAGAGGATGTCGATGATGATCTTCGTCGCCGCCGAATAGAGCGGCGGAGCGCTCTCGAGGACGATCAAGAAGGGATCTTGCACGTAGGGCGCGCCGCGATACATGTGCAGCCCAACCAGCGAGAGATCGCGATAGAAGGGGAACGAGCGCACGGTATCGCGCACTTCCCGGGCGTCGACGATGCCGACGATCAAGAGGAAGAGCGCGAAGCCGCTCATCACGAAGACGACGGCGAGGCCCGAGGGGAAGCTGATCCGGACGATGTCCCAGGAGACCTTGCGGCTCAAGTTGCCCAGGTGGCCGAAGGCGTACTTCTTGCGATAATTCGCCTTGAGGGCCCAGGCGATGATGATGATCAGGCCGATCCAGCCCGAGATCATGCTGCCCCAGGCGGCGCCGTCGACGTATAGCTTCGGGAAGATCCAGATCCCGTACATCAACAGGTAGTTCAGTAGAATGTTCGAGAGGTTCATCACGATCGCCGCGACCATGTGAACGTAGGTCCGGCCGATGCCGTCGAACCAGCTCTTGCACGAGGCGGTCGCGACGATCGCGATCGCGCTGAGCATTCGGATGCGATTGTACGACACGCCGAGCTCGATCACGTCCCGGTTGCGGCTGACCAAGCCGAAGATCGCCGGCATCGCGACCCAACCGATGACCGTGACGATCGCCGACGAGAGTGTGGCGATCACCATCGAGTTCGTCAGCACGCGCCCGGCGAGGCCCCACTTCTCTTCACCGAAGCGCCGCGCGGTGATCGCTTGCGTGCCGACGGAGAGCGCCGAGAGAAAGCCCGTGAAGGCCCAGAGGATGATCAGGCTCAGGGCGATCGCTGCCTGGCCCGCGATGGAGTAGGAGGTCGGCAGTCGGCCGACCATGATCGTGTCGACGAGGTTGATCGCGGTCTGGGTCAGCATCGCCAGAATCACGGGTCCGGCGAGGGTCACGACGTCTCGGCTCAGTCTGCGGTCGAATCCGAAGCCCATTTTCACCTCACAGCGCAGCGTCGGGCCCAATTCTTATAGGGGAAATCGCACAAACATACAAGTGCGCGGTGCGTCAAATGACAGGCGTTTCCATTGTTTTGAGGAGTTTACAGCGCCCGGTAGATCGATTAGTATGGGGCGAACAGCCAAGGGGGCCGTTTGTGTCGACGATAAAGAGGCAACTGTTCGATCTGGTCCACGATGCCGAGAAGCTGCGGGCCGATTGCGAATACAAGAAGGCGCTGTCGATCTACCTGCGGATTCTGCGGCAACATCCGGACGAGCTGTTCGTGCGTCTGAAGATCGCAGAGATCCTCCAAGATGTCGGCGAGTTCAAGCTCTCGAACAAGATCTTTGCCAGCTTGGCCGAGCACTTCACCAAGACCGGGCTGCCGATGCTGGCAATCGTGGCGATGAAGTATCTTCAGCCGTTGCAACCGCAGCTCTATCAAGGGTTGCGAGACGCGTTTGCCAGTATCTATTTCCGCAAGTCCGAGCGGATCTCGACCAAGACCAGGCTGCGAACGTGGGACGAGAACCCCGTCGTCGAGTTTCCCCAGATCGCCCTCGACGAAAACGACGATCGGCTGATCAAGGTCGCCGCGAAGATCGCCTCGATGATCCCGGGGTCGAAGAAGTACCCGGGCTTGTTGCCTGCGATCCCGTTCCTCTCGGCCTTCGACGCCAAATCTCTGGCGACGATCATCGACGACCTGCGGATCCTCTTCTTCCATCAGGACGAGATGCTGATGGAAGAGGGCGAAGAGGGGGATGTGTTGCACATTCTCTCCCTCGGCCACGTCCGCGTGCTCAAGAAGAACGAGAGCGGAGGACAGCAACAGCTGGCCGTCCTCGGGCGCGGCGCGGTGATGGGCGAGATCTCGTTCCTCACGGGCGCTCCTCGTAACGCGTCGATCCAGTCGGTCGGGCCGTCGGTCGTGCTCAAGATCCCGCGCAACACCCTTTTGCGCATCCAACAGGCGAAGCCGAAGCTCTTTCAGCTCTTGCGCGTCCAGGCGGTCCGCCGGATTCTGGTCAACGTCCTGCGCACCTCGGTGCTCTTCCAGGACATGACCGACATGCAGAAGACCGTGCTGCTGAAGATGTTTCAGTCCAAGCACTTCGGCAAGAAGGATACGATCATCGAAGAGGGTACCGTCGGACAGGGGCTGTTTCTGCTCTTGACCGGTCGGGCCGACGTGGTCAGCGGCACGGGCAAATCTCGCAAGGACCTGGCGGTCCTCAAAGAGGGCGACATCTTCGGCGAGATCAGCCTGATCATGGATCGCACGACGACGGCGACGGTGCTGGCGACGACCCAGGTGCACACCCTGTTCCTGCCGCGCGCCGACTTCAACAAGGTGATGACCGAGTTTCCTCAGGTCAAGGAGCGGATCGAGAAGATCTCCCGCGATCGCTTGATCGACAACGCGCAGATCCTCGGCGACTACTCCGAGCCCCTCGTCGAAGAGGTCGAGGTCGACTCCTGGGCCGAGCAGGAGATCTCCGAGATCTTGGAGCTCGAGCCCTTCGGTGATCTCGAGGGCGATACGCCTCCGCCACCTCCGTTTTCGGCGATCGATGACGACGACGCGCCAGAGATCGATCTCGACGAGTCGATCAGCGAAGCGACCGACAGCGGGCAGTCGCCGCGCTCTGGTTCGGGCCCGTTGCCGCAAGCGCGCTCGTCCTCGGGTTCGGGCCCGTTGCCGCAAGCGCGGTCGTCCTCGGGTTCGGGGCCGCAGCCGCCTCCGCGGCCGACCTCTGGCTCGGGACCGCTACCGTCGCCACGCTCGTCGTCCGGCTCGGGAGCGTATCCTCCGCCGAAGCCGACCTCGGGTTCGGGACCGCTGCCCGTGCCGCCAGAGCTGACCTCGGGTTCGGGACCGCTGCCCGTGCCACCAGAGCGTACCTCGGGCGCCCACTTGCGACCCGAGATGCCGCCGACCCCGCTGGCGATGGCGCCGCGTTCCGCCGATGACGCATCGTCGCGAGATCTCGCCGAGTCGTCATCGCCCTCGATCGCGTTGCCCACGGCGCCGCGGAAAGCGGGTCGTCGCTCCTCTTCGAGCGAGTCCTTGGCCGGCCCGCGGCCAACAGCGCCCGACGGCGCGCCGGGTAGCTCGGCGAAATCGAGCCCGACGCTCGAGCTGGTTCCAGACGGCGACGCCGAGCGTCGACTCGATCCGACGGCGAAACTGCGTCCGCTCGAGACCAAGGATCTTCCCAAAAAGCGCCTCCCCAAGGACGACGACGACGATTTCGAGCTCGAGATCCTCGAAGACTAGCGCGTAAGGCGCAGAGACGGCGAGCATGGCGACACAGCCCCCACCGAAGTTCAGTTATCGGTTCGCCTCGTTTCTCGTCAAATATCGCTACCTCTTTCTCTCCCTCTGTTTGCTGGCGACGGCCAGCGCGACGTTCTACAGCTTCCGCGTCGGCTTCACGCACGAGATCGACATCTGGTTTCTCGACGACGACCCCCAGGTCGGCAACTACGACTGGTACAAGACGACCTTTCCATCGGACGAGTTCGTCCTGCTCGCGCTCGAGACGAAGAACCCGTTCTCTCCGAAGGACTTTCCGATCCTCCGCGAGCTGAGCCAGCGACTCGAGTCGATCACGATCCGTCGCTACCCCGCGGTCTGGGGCGATATCGAGAGCGGCATCGAGCTCGCGCTGACGGGTGTGAAACCGCCTCCGTGGCGGCCGATCTATCGCGTGATCAGCTTCTCGACGGTGAAACACGCGATCAATCGCTGGGACCGAGACACCGAGGTCGACGAGCCGAAGATCGGCTCGCAGCACCGCTTTTGGCTGGACGAGCCGAGCGAGGAGGAGAGCTGGGCAGGCGTCTTCAAGATCGAAAAGTTCGTCGTCAAGTCGCCGCAGACCGACGCCGACGCGCGCTATCTGCTCAAGAAGGCGCTCGAGAACGAGCGCATTCGCAGCAGCCTGATCTCGCGGACAGGGGACTATGTCGCCGTGATCGGCGTGGTCCACAAGGACTTCGAGGAGTTCTATCACAAGAAGCAGCTCTCGGACGCGATCGCCAAGCTTCAGCGGGAGATCAAGGCCAAGTACGGGCGGCAGGTGCACGCCGCGGGAATGTTCCTCTTCGGCGTCGAGTTCCAGCGCCTCAGCCGCAAGGATCAGACGCAGCTGATGCCCGCGCTGCTGGGAATGATCGTGCTGATCCTCTTCGGCCTCTTCCGTCGCCCCGGCGGGGTGATCATCCCCGCACTGGTGATGTTCGTCTCGGTCGGCTGGGTCCGCGGCTTCATGGGCACCTTCCACATCGACGACAACGTCGTCGGCTCGATGATCGCGCCGCTCTTGATCGCCGTCGGGATCGCCGACTCGGTGCACTACTACAGCGAATATCGCCACTTCCTGACGAAGATGAGCAAGCGCGAAGCGGTGGTCAACGCCGTTGGCAGCGTGCTGCGCCCCTGCTTCTTCACCAGCTTGACGACCGCGGTCGGCTTCGCCTCGCTCCTGACCTCGTCTCTATTACCGATGCGGCAGTTCGGTATGCTCGCCGCGGTTGGCGTGGTGATCGCCTTCGTGCTCTCGACCCTGGCGCTACCGATGTGCCTCGACTTCCTCCGCGAGCCCAAATCCAAGACGGTGGACGACGGCGAGGGCAGCCACACGATGGCGGGCTGGCTGCACCTGATGTCGCGCCTCACCGAGCTCGTGCGGACCTATCCCAAGACGATCTTCATCTTCAGCGCCTCCTGCGTGATCGCCAGTCTCTTCGGCGTGGTGAAGGTGCGCCTCGAGACCAACGACCTCGAGTTCATCCGCAAGACGAACCCGAAGCGCGTCGCCCTCGACCTGATCTCCGATCGTTTCGGCGGCGTCGCCCCGGTCGAGATCGTCTTCGACACGGGCGCAAAGAACGGCGCCAAGGACCCGGCGTTCCTCGCCAAGCTCGACGAGCTCCATAACTGGCTGCTCAAGGACGTCGGTGTCGTGCAGCAGGTGACCTCGCTCGTCGATTTCATCAAGGAGTTCCGCGGGACATACATGGGCGGCGCCGAGAGCGAGTACCACGTGCCAGCGACCCGCGCCGAGGTGGGTCAGCTGTTGACCCAGCTAGAGGGCGACTCGGGACAAATGTCGGACTTCGTCGACTTCAACTACCGCTACGCCCGCGTCAGCGTGAAGACGAAGGTTCTCGGCTCGCATCAGCAGGAGCACCTACTCGAGACGCTCAGCAGGCGGCTGACGCTGATGGGATTCACCCGCAACCGCGGGAACGTCAGCGTGACGGTCGCCAAGACGCCCGAACAGCCGCGCGAGTCGGGCTCGAAGAACGGCGTCAAACCGCAGAAAGCGTCGATTCCCTTTGTCTTCACGGGCTTGATCAGCCTCTTCGTCAAGATGGAGAACTACCTGCTCTCGAGCCAGGTGCGCAGCTTCTCGCTGGCCCTCGGGATCATCTGCCTGTTGATGATGATTCAGCTGCGTTCGTTCTTTCTCGGCGTGATCGCGATGGTGCCGAACATCTTCCCGCTCTTCATCTACCTGGCGGTGATGGGAGCCCTCGGGATCAACCTCGACGTCGGCACGGCGATGATCTCGTCGATCGCGATCGGGATCTCCGTCGACGATACGATCCACTTCATGGAGCGCCACGCCCGCAAAGTGCGCGTCGAAAACAAGAGCTACGAGCTCGCCACCGCCGAGACCTTCGCCGAGTCGGGCCAGCCGATCGTGATGACGTCGGTGATCCTGTTGATCGGCTTCTTGACGCTGATGTTCGGCAGCTTCGTGCCGACGATCAACTTCGGCCTGTTGACGGCGATCACCATCGTCGCCGCGCTATACGCCGATCTGTTCCTGCTCCCTGTGCTGATCGCCTGGCTGAAGCCCTACCGCTGAGATTCGACGTAGGCGAAGTCCGCATCCACTGCGGGTCGGTCGACGGTCGTCAGGCGGCTGACGACGACGGCGAGGAGCATCGCGATCAGCGTCGAGATCACGAGCACGTCATCGAGCGTGTTGAGGAAGCGCGTGATCGCAGCGAGCGAGCTGGCGTGGCTCTGGGCCAGAGCCTTGAGGGCGAGGACCGAGAAGAAGCCGCTGACCATGCCCGTTACCATCCCTTGCGGCGTCAGCCCGCGCCAGACCAAGGAGAGGATGATCACCGGGCAGAAGGTCGCGGCGATCCCCGACCAACCGAAGATCACGTACCAGTAGATCGACGTGTTCGTGCCGTAGATCGAGGCGACGGCGTAGGTGATCGCCAGGGCGAAAAACGCCAAGCCGAGCGTGGCATAGCGCGACAGCCGCGTCAGCGCGTGCTCGTCGATCACGCGCGAGGTGAGCTTGCGATAGGTGTCGTGCACGACCGACGAGGCGGCGAGGATCAGCAGGCTGTCGGCGGTGCTCATGATCGCCGAGAGGACGACCGCGATCATCATGCCCGCAAAGAGGTCGGGTAGCGTGTTCGCCAGGAAGGTGAAGGATTGCTGGCTCTTCTCGAAGCCGTTGGCGGCCAGCAAGACCCAGGTCGCCTTGTTCTGGGTGAAGAAGACCGCCCGGGCGCAGAGGCCGGTGAAGACGGCGCCGAGCCCCGCGATGATCGTGTAGCTGATCGCGACCCAGCGACCTTTGTCGATCTCATCGGTGTCGGCGATCGAGATGAAGCGCACGAAGACCTGGGGCGAGCCGAGGTAGCCGACGCCGACGGCGACGAGGCCGACGATCATCACCACGCTCTTGGTCGTAAAACCCGCGGGGCCAAAGGCGTTGAGCAGCCCCGGGTCGTCGGCGGCGAGGACGCGAAAGAGCTCCGAAGGGCCACCGAGGAGGGCCAGACCGAAGATCGGCAGGCCGATCAGCGCCGCGAGCATCAACGCCCCTTGGAACAGGTCGGACCAGACGACCGCGATGAAGCCGCCCGAGACGATGTAGACCAGCACGACGACGAAGCCGACGGCGACCCCGATGTGGTAGTCGACCTGAAGGAAACCCTCGAACGCTTGCCCTGTCGCGTGGAGCTGGGCCGAGACGTAGATCGAGACGAAGACGGTCAGGGCGATCGCCGAGACCCAGCGGATCGCCATCGAACGGCTGTGGACGCGGTCGGTGAGGTAGTCCGGCACGGTCGAGGAGTCGTAGCGATCGGTCAGCCGCTTGAAACGCTTGGTCATGAAGAGCCAGCAGATCGCTACGCCGAGGGTCTCGCCGAGGACGACCCAGAGGGCGACGAGGCCCAGTTTGTAGGCCAGCCCGGATAGTCCGAGGATCAGCCAGGCGCTCTCACCCGTCGCCCGCGCCGAGAAGCTGACGAGCCAAAAGCCGAGCTTCTTACCGCCGACGATGTAGTCGCGCTCGTCGCGGATCCGTCGCGAGGCGAGGGCGCCCAAGAGCAGAAGGATCGCGAAGTAGATCCCGATCACGATGAACTTGACGATCACGTCGCCTCCCCTCGACGTGCGCGCGGCGCAGCGGTCTCGAAGTCGGTTCAGAAGCGGTCGTGCACGATCGGGCGCGCCCGATCAGGCGAGCTTGTGGCGGCGGATGTATTCGCCGACGAAGCGGGCGGTCTTCTTGTAGCTCTCTTCGATGTCCTTGGCCATCTGCTTGGCGATCAAGCCTCCCGCGAGGGGCAGGTTGACGGTGACGTTCATCTCGTAGGTCCGCAGACAGTGGCTCGGCCCATCTTCGAGGAAGCGCATCACGCCGACGCAGTCGATGCGATCGGCGAGCGTCATCGGTTTGATGAACGTGTCGCAGTACCAGCCGCTCTTGTGATAGATCAGATCCTCGACGTAGCCCAGCTCTCCGCCTTTCAAGATCTTCTTGGCCAGCGTCGGCAGCTCGCGCCGCGGCATGTATTCGATGCGCAGGCGAATCTGCTCGTCGTCCTCCTCGCGTTTGAGGATCTCGCGGGATTTGAAGTCGAGCATCTCGTGCAGCTCGCGGTTGAACTGATCGTTGAAGAACATCTCGAAGACGAACGTCGCTCGTGAGACGTTGAATCGGTCGGATACATTGAGCTTCATGGCTTCGATGCTACCCTGGGCCGCGGCCCCCTGTCAATCGCCGCAAGGGGATTGTCAAAGGCGCCCACAATGCGGTATGCTCGCTGCGTTTCAACCCATGAAACCGCACTCGACCCGACAAACTCCCGAGGAGGAACGATGCTAGATCTGAGCGCGATCAAAGGCCCCGAACAGTTCTTTGGCGAAGTGTTGCCTGCGCTGGTCAACCGCGGTCTCGAAAAGGCGGGCGCCAAGGAGACGATCGACGACAAGACCCAGTTCAACGTGATCGGCGAAGGGAGCTGGCACTCCCAGGTCGTCGACGGGCGGATGGTCGTCCGCGATGAGCCAGCGGACGAGCCGCTGCTGCAGATCACGACGACCGCCGAGGATTGGACCGCGCTCTTTACCGGTCCGTACGCGCAGCTCCTCGTGCCGACCGATGAATCGAAGGCCGACGAGGGGATGATGGCGATGAACAAGATCATCCTCGACGAGCAGAAGCGCAGCCGGATGCGGATGCTCAACGGCGATCTGCAGATCGTGCTGCAGACCGGCGAGGGCGATTACCGCATCACCTTCACCCTCGGGGGCAAGGCCTACGATCACGACGAGCCGACCTGCAAGATCACGGTCAAGCTCGAAGATTGGATGGCGATCATGAAGAAGCAGCTCAACCCGCAGGAGGCGTTCTTCCAGGGCAAGATCCGGATGGAAGGCGACATGAACCTGGCGATGGGCTTTACGGCGCTGATGATGTAGCTGAAGGCCCGCCGATCGGCCACGAATGCGGCTGTCCGCCCTCCGACCGACAACGACCAACCCGAACGATGAGGATAGCGATGCGATCCCAGACCTTTCGATTGTCGTTTCTCGTGCTCGTCCTCGCCCTGACGCTGTCGACGGGCTGCAAGAAGGGGACGACCAGCGATTCGAAGAAGAAGAAGAAGAACGAAAAGCGCGAGTCCGACGTCTTCGAGCGCAAGGACGCGATCGCCAAGCTGAATTTGACGCTCGACGCGCTCAAGAAGAAGGACTACGACGCCCTCAAGGAGCTGCTCGCGGTGCCCAAGGGCTACAAGTTCGAGGACCTCAAGCGCAACGCGCCGAAGCTGCTCGAACGCAACGAGATCTCCGAGGCGGGGATCAAGGCGCTCTCGAGAAGCGGGCGTTTCGCCAAGCTGCCGCAGATCTTTCCCGACAAGGCGCAGCGCTGGATTCGGCGCTACGGAATCGGAGACGCCAACGGCTGCTACGGGTTTGGCAACGGGCGCGCCGAGGTGGCCTTCTGCAAGCTCGATGGCAAGTGGAAGATCATTCGGCTCGACGACGTGGGCAAGATCCAGTAAAAGATGGCGATCGCTCCGCGTGGATCGGGGTGGTCGGTCCTGGCGGGTGAGAGCGCTCGCCAGCGGACCGTGACGGCGAGCGGACCCTTCAGACGAGGTGGATCGATGGTGGAGCGCGCGACGATAGAGACGATTGCCAAACACGAGGGCCAAGAGGTCGAGCTTCGCGGTTGGCTCTTCAACAAACGCTCGAGCGGCAAGCTCGTCTTCTTGCAGCTGCGAGACGGCACCGGGTTCATGCAGTGCGTGATGTTCAAGAACGACTTCACCCCCGAGGTCTTCGAGGCGGCGAAGCACGCACCCCAGGAGTCGTCGCTGATCGTCTGCGGGACGGTGCGAGCCGACGCGCGCTCGAAGATCGGCTTCGAGCTCTCGGTCAACCGCTTCGAGCTGCTCCACGCCGCCGAGGAGTACCCGATCACCCCCAAAGAGCACGGCACGGGCTTCTTGATGGACCACCGCCACCTCTGGATTCGCTCGCGACTGCAGCACGCGGTGTTGCGCGTTCGGGCCTCGGTGATTCGGGCGATTCGCGACTACTTCGACAACAATGGCTTTCTGCTCGTCGACACGCCGATCTTCACGCCTGCGGCGTGCGAGGGGACGACAACGCTCTTTGAGACCAAGTATTTCGAGCAGATGGCCTACCTGACCCAGAGCGGTCAGCTCTACAATGAAGCGAACGCGATGGCCTTCGGCAAGGTCTACTGCTTCGGCCCGACCTTCCGCGCCGAGAAGTCCAAGACCCGCCGCCACCTGACCGAGTTCTGGATGGTCGAGCCGGAGATGGCCTTTTGCGATCTCGACGAGAACATGCGCGTCGCCGAAGATTTCCTGGTCTACGTCGTCTCCCGAGTGCTCGACGAGCGCAAGATCGAGCTCGAGGCCCTCGAGCGTGACACCGCGCCACTCGAACGCGTACAGAAGCCCTTCCATCGTCTGCACTACAGCGACGCGATCCGAAAGCTCAACGAGCTCGGCTCGGACATCAGCTGGGGGGATGATTTCGGCGGCGACGACGAGACGATCCTGACCCAGCAGTACGACCGTCCCGTGATGGTCCACCGCTATCCCGCGGCCTGCAAAGCGTTCTACATGAAGAAGGATCCCGAGGATCCGCGCCTGTCGATGTCCGTCGACGTCCTCGCCCCCGAGGGGTACGGCGAGATCGTCGGCGGCGGCCAACGCGAAGAGAGCCTCGAGAACCTAATGGCCGAGGTCGAAAAGCATCAGCTTCCCCGCGAGGCGTTCGAGTGGTACTTCGATCTGCGACGCTACGGTTCGGTGCCCCACGCAGGCTTCGGCCTCGGTGTCGAGCGCACCGTCACCTGGCTCTGCGGGATTCGCCACGTCCGCGAGACGATCGCTTTCCCCCGCATGCTCGAGCGCCTCACTCCCTAGACCGATGGCTCGCTGCCGCGCTGGCCCGGGTCGATCGGCGACGGCGCCGGGTCGCTTCGTTCCCCACCTGCTCCGCTGGCGCCCGAGGTCGTATCGACCCCACGGTGTCAGGGGAACTTCGTGAACAGATCTGAGATGTCGGTCGCGGTCTTGGCCGCTCGCAGGTAAGGCAGGCCGAAGATCGTCTCGATCGAGCGCAATAGCGAGCTGTGGTCGTAGTACACGTTCCCTGCATAGCCCGGCTTGACGTTGGTTCCGAGGGCGATGAAGGGGATCGGCCCGTCGCTGATGCTGTTCGAGCCTTCGTCGGCGACGATGAAGAGCACGCCGCTCGCTTTGAAGACATCGGAGTCGAGGATCTTCGGCACCTGCTTCGAGAGCCAGGTATCGCCGATCTTGACCAGATCGCTGATCACGTAGGGGCAGGTCGTGTTGAAGCCACCGTGCATGTCGTTGCACAGGTCGGGGACGAGGAAGTTGTAGTCGGCGACTTTGTTGTTCGCCAGATCGCTTTCCAGCTCGCTGAAGGGTCGCACGTGGTCGATGCAGTACTGCGATGACGACGAGTTGTTGTCGGTGACGTCGTCGAAGTAGAGCTGGGGGACGTGTTTGGCGCCGTAGAGGCCGCTCGAGACCAGCGGGCAGTCGTCGCCCGAGATCCCTTCGGCGTAGACCTTCCACGTGAAACCGGCATTGACGAGCTGCGTCACCAAGTGGTCGGTCGTGCTCAGGTGGTGCGACCCGGGATCCTTGTCGTCGGTGATCCCGAGGTTGTCGCCCGCCTCGAGCCAGATGTAGTTCGGCTCGCTCGGGTGGAGGTCGGTCGGGTTCTTGTATTGTTCCGCGTGGGCGCCGATCGGCAGGAGCGTCTTGTTGATGTACGGCGCTGAATCGCTGTCCTTGATCTCGCTCCAGTCGTGGTTCTCGAGGAGGATCACGAAGACGGTCTCGATCGTCTTTTGGCTATTGGCGTCGGGGCCGATCGCGACGTCGGGCGTCACGTTCGCATCTTCGGTGCCGTTGGCGTCGGGCTCGGTGCCGTTGGTGTCGGGCTCGGTGCCGTTGGTGTCCGCCCCTCCGATCGCGTCGGCGAGGGTGTCCCAGTTGGCTGCGTCGTCGGCGACGTCGGTTCCCAACGTGCTGTCGGAGGTCGTGCTGCCATCGAGCTGTTGCGTCTGCGACGGGTTCGAGCTGCCACAACCGATGAGAAACGCGGAAACGAGACAAGCGATTGCGAGTAGGTGACGCATGTCAGAAACCTCCGATGAGGCGCGGGGCTTTAGGACGCACTTTTGGACCAAAGGCGAAAGACTAGCACAGCAGATTCGTCGACACAAGCGCTTCGAGATCGCGGTCCTCAGCGCGCGGAGTTTCGCGCGCGACGTTGGAGCTCGATACCACGCCAAACAACGAGCAGACCTGCCGCCAGAACCAGAAAGAGCAGGGTGATCCCGACGGCGAAATCCGTCGTCGTCACGAGCGTGGCGGCGAGCTCTCGCTCTCGCTCGCTAACGGCCCGCGCCGCGCTCTGTAGCTCGGAGAAGAGCTTTGGTGCGCGCTGGCGAAGGGTCTTGGCCCGGTCACTATCGAGCACGCGGCGCAACGTCTCTCCGTCAGCGGCGAGAGGGCGAATCGACGGCCGTTTTGCCAGCGCGTCGAGGTGGCGCTTGGCGCTGGCGAGAGCCGTTGCCGCCGCCTCGCTTCGCGCCCGCCGTGCCTCGAGCTGCCAGAGCCAGAGGGCGATCGAGAGCAGCACCAACGTCATCCCCGCCGCTTTCCAGCGCTTGTGTGGTTGCATCGGGAGGTGAATCAGTTGGGGACCGTGCGATCGGTGAACTTGTGGCCGTCGTGGGTCAACAGCTTGTGCTTGCTGTCCACCGTCGTACGCAGGTTGACCGGGCGTTTCCAGAGGATCTGGATGTTCTTCATCACGTCTCGCGCGTAGTCGAGGCGCAGGTCGACGCCTTCGTGACGGTGCGCCAAGAGCAGCTCGCCGCGGTTTTCGTAGTTGCCGTCCTCGACGTAGATGTAGGGCTGGCCGAAGTTGGTCAAGCTGGCGAGCAGCTTGTCCTTGATCTTCCTGAACTCCCGCGAGGCGATCTCCCAGTTGTTCGATTTCTTGTTGAAGTCGAACGTGAAGAGCTTGTGCTCGATGCAGAACTCGGGCGTCAGGAAGGTGTCGAGGAAGGTGATGTCGTTGTAGATCCGCCGCACCTCGAAGATCTTCTCGCGACCGAGGCCGAGCCTGCGGTCCCAGTTCTCGCGCTCGACGAGCGAGCCGCACTGCTCCCACTCGGGGCCGAACTTCCCCGTGTTCCAACGCTCCTCGATGTCGCGGAAGAGCTCGATCCCGACCTTGTAGGGGTTGAGCTGCCCGGGCGAGGAGGCCATCGTCCCCGAGTGGTGATCGGCGTAATCGATCACCTCGCTCGCCTGCAGCGCCTTTTGGGTCATGATCGTCGAGTGCCAGTAGCTCGCCCAGCCCTCGTTCATGATCTTGGTCATCATCTGCGGGGCGAAGTAGTACGCCTCTTCGCGGATGATCGAGAGCGTCGTGCGCTGCCAGCGCTCGAGGGGCGCGTGCTGCAAGAGGAAGGACATCACGTCGTGGACCGGCTCTTCGGGGAAGCGCTTCTTCTTCGCCGCCTCCTCCTCGAGCTTCTTCTTCTGGGCGTCGATGAACTCTTTCGGGTTGATGTACTCGTCCATGTAGGACTTGGCTTTGATCTTCGGTACTTCTGGGGCTGGCGCGCCCTCGTCGTCGGTCGCCTCGCGCTGGCGCTTGATGAACGGCGCGTGATAGTCGATCAGGTTGTCCAGCGAGAGGCAGACGTCGATGAACTCTTCGACCTCTTCGTGGCCGTGCTTGTCGACGTAGGACTGGATCCGCGCCGCGTGGTTCGCCATCTCGTCCATCATCTTGCGATTGGTCGACGAGAACCAGAAGTTGTTCTTGAAGAAGTCGCAGTGGCCATAGACGTGGGCCATCACCATCTTCTGGTCGACGAAGTTGTTGCCCTCGAGCAGATAGGCGTAGCACGGGTCGTTGTTGATCACCATCTCGTAGATCTTGTGCAACCCGTAGGCGTAGCTCTTGGAGAGCCGCTCGTACTCCATCCCGAAGCGCCAGTGCGGGTAGCGCGTCGGATAGCCGCCGTAGGCGGCGATCTCGTTCATCTTCTGGTAGTCGACCAGGACGAAGATCGTCTCGAAGAAGTCGAGCCCGTAGTCAGCGGCATATCCCCTGATCTGCTCTTGCGCTTTCCAGAGGTCTCGTGGCAATCCGGCCATATTCTTCGTCTCTCGCGCGCCCGTGGCGACGTTACTTGCCCTTACCGAGGAAATCCTTGATCGAGCCCATGATCGCGTCCTTGTTCTTGATCTCCGAGGTCACGACCTCGTCGGTCGCGTGGAAATGCTCGCGCAGATCTTTGATGAATTGACCCGATCCGTAGGGGCTCTCGACCTGCCCGTAACAAAACATGTTCGAGTTCGGCAAGATGCGCTCGTTCAGCAGTTGCATGCAGAGCGTCGTGTCGTCCACCGACCAGTTGTCGCCATCGGAGAAGTGAAAGGGGTAGATGTTCCACTCGGCGGCGGGGTACTCGGCCTCGATCATCTCGGCGCAGAGCTTGTAGGCCGACGAGATCATCGTCCCGCCGCTCTCCCGGGTGTGGAAGAAGGTGTGGCGGTCGACCTCTTTCGCCGTCGCGTCGTGGATCACGTAGCGCGTGACGATCCCCTTGTATTGCGAGCGCAACCAGGTGTCGATCCAGAACGACTCGATGCGCACGATCTCTTTCTGCTCTTCGCCCATCGAGCCCGAGACGTCCATCATGTAGATGATCACCGCGTTCGACTCGGGCATCGCCTCGATCTTCCACGAGCGGTAGCGCTTGTCCTCTTGCACGGGCAGGATCAGCGGGTCGTCGGGGTTGTAGTCGCCGACGCTCAGCTGGCGGCGGAGCGCCGCCTTGAACGTGCGCTTGAAGTGGCGCAGCGACTCGGGCCCCGTGCGCTTGATCCCCGTGTAGCGCTCTTTCGAGGTCTCGATCCGCGACTTGCCCTTGGGCTCGATCTTCGGCAGCTCGAGCTCTTCGCCGAGGATCTCCGCCAGCTCGTCGAGGCTGACCTCGACCTCCAGCTGATGCTCGCCGGGCGTGTCACCCGCCTGCCCCTGTCCCGGCTGCTGCGGTCCCTGCCCCAGCGAGTCGCCGACCTCGCCGTCGCCTTGACCGACGCCGCCCATCTGCTGCTGGCCGAAGCGGAAGTGGGGGATGTCGACCTGGGGGATCGGAATCGTCACCAGGTCCTTGCCTTTCTTGCCGATCAGCTCGCCCTGGGAGATGTACTTCTTGAGGTTCTTGCGGATCCGTCCGCGGACGATCCCGCGAAACCGGGCGCGGTCTTGCTCGATGCGCTGGATGCCGATCTTCTGTCGCGAGCGGTCGCTGTAATCCATGTGTCAAATCCGCGTCAATCGCGGTCCTTCGCGGTCAGCCGCGGTCTTTCACGTCACCGCGGGCGAAGATCGAGGCGACGAAGTTCAAGACGTCGGTCGCCGAGACCTCGTTGTACCCGTAGTTGCGGATCAGCCGCGCCTTGACGATGTCGATCTTCTGCTGCGTCTCTTTGTCGACGACGTTCGAGACCAGGCTCGTCAGCTTGATCGAGTCCTTCTGGTCCTCGAAGAGCTTGAGCTCGAGCGCCTTTCGCAGCCGCTCGTTGGTCTTGTAGTCGAAGACCTTGCCCTCGATCGCCAACGCGCCGATGTAGTTCATGATCTCCCGACGGAAGTCATCCTTGCGGCTCTCGGGGATGTCGATCTTCTCTTCCACCGAGCGCATCAGCCGCTCGTCGGGGTCTTCGTACTGGCCCGTATACTTGTTCTTGACCTTCTCTTTCTGCGTGTAGGCCTTGACGTTGTCGATGTAGTTCGCGCAGAGGCGGCCGATCGCCTCTTCGTCCGCCGAGATCGCGCGCTGCACCTCGTTCTTGACGATCTCTTCGTACTCGGACTTGACCACCGCCAAGAGCTCTTGGAAGCGCTTGCGCTGCGACTCGCTCGAGATCAGGCTGTGGTTGCGCAGCCCGCTCGAGAGCTCGTTCATCACGATGAAGGGGTTGATGTGGCCGTCCCCCTTGTCCGAGACGAGGGCGTTGGAGATCTTGTCCTGGATGTAGCGCGGGCTGATCCCCTCCATCCCCTCGCGCTGCGCCTCTTTGCGCAGCTCTTTGACGGTGTCCTGGGTGAAGTTCGTCAACGCCTTGCCGTCGTAGAGCTTGAGCTTCTGCAACAGCGTCAGGTTGTGCTTCTTCGGCTCTTCGAGGCGCGTCAAGCAGGCCCACATCGCCGCCACCTCGAGGGTGTGGGGGGCGATGTGGATGTGGCGCACCTTGGCGTCGTTGAAGTCGCGCAGATAGATCCGGATCTCTTCGGAGATCTTCGTGATGTAGGGGATGTCGATCTTCACCGTCCGGTCGCGCAGCGCCTCCATGAACTCGTTGTTCTGCAGCTTGCGGTATTCCGGCTCGTTGGTGTGACCGATGATCACCTCGTCGATGTCGGTCTGGGCGAACTTCTTCGGCTTGATCTTGTGCTCTTGGCTCGCCCCGAGGAGGTCGTAGAGGAAGGCGACGTCGAGCTTCAAGACCTCGACGAACTCGATCAGCCCGCGGTTGGCGACGCAGAACTCGCCGTCGAAGTTGAAGGCGCGCGGGTCCGAGTCCGAGCCGTAGATCGCGATCTTGCGGTAGTTGATGTCGCCCGTCAGCTCGGTCGAGTCCTGGTTCTTCTCGTCCTTCGGCTGGAAGGTGCCGATCCCGCGCCGGTCCTTCTCGGAGATCGTCATCCGGCGCACGCGGACGTGGTTCTCGAGCGCGGTCCACCAGTCGCCGTCGTAGCGCTCGAGCAGGGCCCCGAAGTGGAACCGGCTCGCGGGGTCGAGGTCGCCCTTGACGCTGATCGGGTAGCGGAGGCGCGCCGGGTCGGCCTCCTTGAGCAGCTCCTGGATGAACTGGTCGCGGACCTCGCTCGGCACGA